>JBGSWY010000027.1:0-3334 GCA_041751715.1 Burkholderiaceae bacterium | reverse complement strand
GCCGTACTGGCCACCGACGCCGTAGCGCACGTCCGATAGACCCACCGCGACCGCCATCTCCTGCAGCTCGCAGTCGCCGTTGGCGCGGCTGCACGCCTGGCAGTCGGCCGGGTGATCGGACATGTAGAGCTCCATCACGCCCTGCCGCAGTTGTTGCAGCTTCGCGCTTTGCGTGCGGACCTTCATGCCGGCCTCGGCCGGCGTCGTGCACGAGGCGGGATAACCCTTGCGGCCTTCGATCTCGATCAGACACAGCCGGCACGAGCCGAACGCATTCAGGCTGTCCGTGGCGCATAGCTTCGGAACGCTAACGCCGGCTTCGGCAGCCGCGCGCATCAACGAAGTACCTTTCGGCACCGTGACCGATTCGCCGTCGATCTCGAGCGTCACGCTCTCAACCGACTTGCTGGCAGGCGTGCCGTAGTCGACCTCTCGCCTGAGTTCTGCGTACATGTTGTTCTCCTGCTGCTCTACGCCGCCTGCTGGCTCGGCGCGGTGATCCCGAAGTCTTCGGGATAGTGATTTAACGCCGACAACACTGGGAGGGGCGTCATGCTGCCCATCGCGCACAGGCTGCCGTTCACCATGGTATCGCACAGATCACGCAAAAGAATGACCTGCTGCGCCCTGTTCTGATTACCCGAAATACGGTCAATAACCTCCATGCCGCGTGTCGAGCCGATGCGGCAGGGCGTGCACTTGCCGCACGACTCGATTGCGCAGAATTCCATCGCGTAGCGCGCCAGCTTGGACATGTCGGCCGTGTCGTCGTGCGCGACGATGCCTCCGTGCCCCACCACCGCGCCCACCGCCGCATACGCCTCGTAGTCGAGCGGAATGTCCCACTGCGATTCGGGCAGGTACGTGCCCAGCGGGCCGCCGACCTGCACCGCCTTGATCGGCCGGCCGGAGCGGCTGCCGCCGCCGAAGTCGTACAGCAGCTCGCGCAAAGTGATGCCGAACGCTTTTTCGACCAGTCCGCCGTACTTGATGTTCCCGGCAAGCTGGAACGGCAACGTGCCGGTCGAGCGGCCCATGCCGTAATCGCGATAAAACTGGGCGCCGCGCGCCAGAATCAGCGGCACGCTGGCGAAGGTGATGACGTTGTTGATGATCGAGGGCTGGCCGAACAAGCCCGCGATCGCCGGCAGCGGCGGCTTGACGCGCACGATGCCCCGCTTGCCCTCGATGCTCTCGAGCATCGCAGTCTCTTCGCCGCACACATACGAGCCCGCAGCCTTGCGTACGTGCAGATGAAACGCGCGCCCCGGGCCGCCTGCGTTGTTGCCAAGGTAGCCGACGGCGGTAGCCCGTGCGACGGCCTCGTTCATCACCGCCACCGAGTGCGGGTACTCCGAGCGGATATACACATAGCCTTGCGTGGCACCGACGGCGAGACCTGCGATCGTCATGCCTTCGATCAGCATGTACGGGTCACCTTCCATCGTCATGCGATCGGAGAAGGTGCCCGAGTCGCCTTCGTCGGCATTGCAGACGACGTACTTCTGCGCGGCTGGTGTCTTCAACACCGTCTGCCACTTGATGCCGGCCGGAAACGCCGCACCGCCGCGGCCGCGCAGACCCGAGTCCGTGACCTGTTGCACGATCGCGGCCCCATCGAGCGTCAGCGCGCGCTTCAGTCCGGCCCAGCCTTCATGCGCTTCATAGTCAGTCAAAGACAACGGATCGGTGATGCCCATGCGCGCGAATGTCACACGCTCCTGCCGGGCTAGATACGGAATCGCTTCGGTCGGCCCCTGGCACAGCGCGTGCGCGCCGCCGTCGAGCATCCCGACGTCCAGCAGTGACGACACGTCCTCGGGCGTCACCGGCCCGTATGCGACGCGGCCGCGCGGAGTGTCCACTTCCACCAGCGGCTCGAGCCAGAACAGGCCGCGTGAGCTGTTGCGCACCAACTCGACCGCAAGACCGCGACGGTCGCATTCGGCGTGCAACGCTGCGGCCACTTCGTCGGCCCCGACAGCCAGCGCCGCCGAGTCGCGCGGTACGTAGATCTTTGCGGAACTCATGCCAAGGCTCCGACGATGCGGTCGAACTTCTCCGGCGTCACGCGCGCGTGCAGCTTGTCGCCCACCATGATGGCGGGCGACACTGCGCACATGCCCAGGCAGTACACCGGCTCCAGCGTGTAGGCGCCATCGGCGCGCGTGTGGTGGGACGCACAGCCCAGCACCTTTTCGGCGTGTGCCATCAGCGCGTCCGCGCCGCACGCCTGGCATGACTCGGCGCGGCACACTTGCACCACGGTGCGGCCCGCAGGCTCGCTGCGGAAATGATGGTAGTAGGTGATGACGCCGTGCACCTCGGCGCGGGAGAGGTTCTGTCCCTTGGCAATGACGGGCACCGCGTCGGCCGGGATGCATCCCAGCGCATCCTGTACATCGTGCAGTATCGGCAGCAGTCCGCCGGGCTCGCCGGCGTGCCGTTCCAGCACGCCGCGCACAGTGGCGAGCGCATCGGATGAAAACGGTGAACGCACATCAGTCATTGCAAGTTGTCGTCTGGCGACACGCGGAGGCCGCAAAGTGACCGGACCCAGCGCGGAGCCTTAGGTCATTTTATCAATGGCGACGCGGCGTAGTATTGATCTCCGTCAACTTTGCCTTACGCAATGAACGCCCCTGAGTCAGACCGAAAACTAAAGGCCTCGTTCAAATGGGACGACCCACTTCTGCTCGAGGATCAGCTGACCGCGGACGAGCGCATGGTGCGCGACGCGGCTCACGCGTACGCGCAGGACAAACTGGCGCCGCGGATTCTCGAAGCATTCCGGCATGAGAAGACGGATCCATCGATATTCCGCGAGATGGGCGAGCTCGGCGTGTTGGGTGCCACATTGCCGACCGAGTACGGCGGCCACGCGCTGAACTACGTCTGCTACGGCTTGATCGCGCGCGAGATTGAGAAAGTCGATTCGGGTTACCGCTCGATGATGAGCGTGCAAAGCTCGCTGGTGATGCTGCCGATCTACGAGTTCGGCTCCGAAGCGCAGCGAAGAAAGTATCTGCCGAAGCTCGCCAGCGGCGAATCGATCGGCTGCTTCGGGTTGACCGAGCCGAATCACGGCTCGGACCCCGGCAGTATGGAAACGCGCGCGAAGAGCGCTGACGGCGGTTTTCGCTTGAGCGGCTCCAAGATGTGGATCAGCAACTCGCCAATCGCCGATGTGTTCGTCGTATGGGCGAAGAACGATGCCGGCGCGATTCGCGGGTACATCCTGGAGAAGGGCACAAAGGGGCTGTCAGCACCGCCAATCCACGGCAAATTCGGATTGCGTGCATCGATCACGGGCGAAGTCGTGATGGACGACGTG
>JBGSWY010000026.1:0-1889 GCA_041751715.1 Burkholderiaceae bacterium | reverse complement strand
CCCGGCGGCGAACTCGCAAAAAGCTTCGACCCCGCCGCGATCGAAGCGCGGTGGGCGCCGCTCTGGGAGTCGCGCGGCTATTTCGAAGCCGGCACCGATCCGGCCAAGCCGTCGTTCTCGATCCAGCTGCCGCCGCCCAATCGCACCGGCCTGCTGCACATGGGACACGCCTTCAATCACACGATCATGGACGCGCTGACGCGTTATCACCGCATGCGCGGATTCAACACGCTGTGGCTGCCCGGCACCGATCACGCCGGCATCGCGACGCAGATCGTGGTCGAGCGGCAGCTCGAAACGAAAGGCATCGATCGCCGCGCAATCGGGCGCGACAAGTTCGTCGAGGAAGTGTGGAAATGGCAGCACGTGTCGGGCGACGCAATCGTGCAACAGATGCGGCGACTCGGCGACTCGGTCGACTGGAGCCGCACCTACTTCACGCTGGACGAGAACCTGTCGAACGTGGTGATTGAAACGTTCGTGCGTTTGTACGAACAGGGGTTGATCTATCGCGGCAAGCGGCTCGTCAACTGGGATCCGAAGCTGCAGAGTGCGGTCGCGGACCTCGAAGTTGAAACCGAAGAGGAAGACGGCCGCATCTGGGAGATTCGATACCCGGCAGCTGACGGGGATGGTTCGATCGTGGTTGCCACCACGCGACCCGAGACGATGCTGGGCGACGTGGCGGTAGCGGTTCATCCGGACGACGAGCGCTATCGCCATCTCGTCGGCCGCAGCGTGCAGCTGCCGCTGACCGGCCGCGCGATTCGGGTGATCGCGGACGACTACGTTTCGATGGAGTTCGGCACCGGGGCTGTGAAGATCACGCCGGCGCACGACTTCAACGATTTCGCAATCGGCCAACGGCACCAGCTCGAGCCCATCTCGATCTTCACACTGACTGCAACGATCAACGACAACGCGCCGCCGAAGTATCGCGGCATGGATCGCTACGTAGCACGCAAGGCGGTTCTGGGCGATCTGCGTGAAGCGGGCCTGGTCGTCTCTGAGAAGCCGCACAAGATGCAGGTTCCGCGTTGCGAGCGCACTGGCGAAGTGGTCGAGCCGATGCTGTCGGAGCAGTGGTACATGGCGATGAGCAAGCCGGCGCCCGCCAACACACTGCATCCGGGCCGGTCGATCGCGCAAGTGGCGCTCGATGTGGTGGCGCGCGGCGACGTCAACATCTTCCCCGAGCAATGGAGGACGATCTATACGCAGTGGCTGGAAAACATCCAGGACTGGTGCATTTCGCGCCAGCTATGGTGGGGCCATCAGATTCCGGCGTGGTACGACGAGACCGGCAGCGTGTTCGTTGCGCGCAGCGAAGCCGAAGCAAATGAAAAGGCCCTGGCGCAGGCCGGCATTAAAGTGAAATTGGCGCGCGACCAGGATGTGCTCGACACCTGGTTCTCAGCGGCTATGTTTCCGTTTTCGACACTCGGCTGGCCCGAGCCGCAGGACAAGCCCGCGTACGACCGATATCTGCCCTCGAGCGTGCTGGTGACCGGCTACGACATCATCTTCTTCTGGGTCGCGCGGATGATCATGATGACGACGCACTTCACGGGCCGTGTTCCTTTTCGCGATGTATACATCCACGGCATGTTGCGCGACGGCGAAGGGCGCAAAATGTCGAAGAGCGAAGGCAACACGCTCGATCCGCTCGACATCATTGACGGCGTCGACCTCGAAACGCTGGTCGCAAAGAACACCAGCGGCCTGCGCCGGCCCGAAGACGCTCCGAACGTCGCGGCAAAGGTTCGCAAGAATTTTCCGTCCGGAATCGCGCCGTACGGCGCCGACGCACTGCGCTTCACGATGGCCGCTGCGGCAACCCTCGGCCGCACGGTTAACTTCGACCTCAAACGCTGCGAGGGCTATCGCAA
>JBGSWY010000025.1:0-4706 GCA_041751715.1 Burkholderiaceae bacterium | reverse complement strand
GGCAGTGATCGTGATGCCGCGCTTCTCGCCGATGGTCAAGATAGAGCGCACGCGCGGCTTCGGTGCAGAGATCGTGCTTTCAGGCGATACGTTCGACGATGCGAAGACCGAAGCGGCACGGCTCGCGAGCTCGCGAGCGCTCACCATGGTGCATCCGTACGACGATGCCGATGTGATCGCGGGGCAGGGCACGATCGCACTCGAAATGCTGGCGCAGCAGCCCGAAATCGATTGCCTGTGCGTCGCCATCGGCGGCGGCGGATTGATCTCCGGTATCGCGGTGGCGGCGCACGAGATCAGGCCGGATATCGACATCGTCGGCGTGCAGACCGATCAGTTCCCGTCGATGTATGCAGCGTTCAAAGGTGTCGAGATGCCGTCGGCCAATGCGACCCTGGCCGAAGGGATCGCCGTCAAGCATCCGGGCGATCTGACTCTGCCGATCGTCAGGACGCTGGTCGACGATGTGGTGCTGGTGTCCGAAGGCGATATCGAACACGCAATCGTGATGCTGCTCGAAATCGAAAAGACGGTAGTCGAAGGCGCCGGCGCGACCGGGCTGGCGGCGATGATGCGGCATCCCGAGCGTTTCGCCGGCCGCAAGGTCGGGCTGATCCTGTGCGGCGGCAATATCGATCCGATGGTGCTGGCCGACATCATCGAGCGCGGCATGGTTCGTGCTGGTCGATTGGCTCGGATCCGGGTGCATACGCGTGACGTGCCGGGAGAACTGGCGCGGGCGGCCACGTTGATCGGGCAGGCGGGAGCCAACATCGAAGAAGTCGAACACCAGCGCGCTTTCACGACGTTGCCGGTACAAAACGCCGAGTTGGAATTCGTGCTGCAGACCCGTGGACCGGATCACATCGAGGAAGTGCTGCGCACATTGCACAGCGCCGGGCTGTATGCGACCACGCACCCATACTGATTCACAACCTTAAGATCAATCATGGTTCCTGACGAGATTCTGGCTCCGCCGCGCATTGCGCCGCAATTTATCGATCTGCTCGCTGCCACCGTCGATCCGCGCGCCGAGCTGACAGAAGCGCTGCTCGAGCCGCAGGCGTTCATACCGCCGAAGTATTTTTACGACGGTGTCGGCTCGCGCCTGTTCGAAGCGATCTGCGAGTTGCCCGAGTACCCGCTGACGCGTACTGAACGTGCGATCGTCGATGCCCATGTGCACGAAATCGCGGCCCGCATCGGGCCGGGCAGTGTGCTGATCGACCTGGGCGCGGGCAATTGCGAGAAGGCCGAGCGGCTGTTCGGCTGGCTGGCGCCGACACAGTATGTAGCGATCGACATTGCCGCCGATTTTTTGCGCGATCGCCTGGCCATACTGGCCGAGCGCAATCCGCAACATCCGATGCTCGGCATTGCGCAGGACTTCACGCAGACGCTCGAGCTGCCGCGGCAAGTCGCTCGCGGTTCACGCGCGCTCTTCTATCCCGGCTCGTCGCTCGGCAACTTCGCACCCGAACTGGCGCTTGCCTTTCTGCAGCGCACGCGCGCAGCGTGCGGAGATGACGGCCATCTGCTGCTGGGCGTCGATCTCGTTAAAGAAAAACGGCTGCTCGATCTGGCCTACGACGATCCGCTCGGCGTCACCGCAGCATTCAATCTGAACGTGCTGCGCAACGTGAACACGCTGCTGGGCAGCGACTTCGTGATAGGCGATTGGCGTCACGTCGCGTTTTTTAATCCGAAACGCTCGCGCATTGAAATGCATGTCGAAGCGCGACGCGATCTGGTGGTGGGTTGGCCAGGCGCCGAGCGCGCCTTTGCTGCGGGCGAACGTATTCATACAGAGAACTCATACAAGTACACGCCGGAAAGCCTGCGTGAAATTCTTCGGCGAGCGGGCTATTCGCGGATCACGCTGTACACGGACCAGGGTTGCGGCTTCGCAGTCGCGCTCGCAGGCGCTTAAGCTCTGCGCCGTACCAACCGCATCGTTGAAAACACGTACGGGTAGTCAGCGCGGAACCAGTTTCTGAATGAGTGGCGCAGCAACGCGCGAGATGTAACGGGTGAGCCGCCTTTAATCACGTAGTGCTCGCCGTCGAAGAAGTTGGCCGAGTAGCCCGGGTAATAAGAGCTTGGCTCGAACCCGTCGAATCCAGCGAACGGCGTCGAGGTCCACTCCCATCCGTTGCCGACCATCTGCGAAACGCCCAAGGCACTATCGCCGGGAGGATGTGAAGTCACCGCGACCGGATCCCAGTCGATGAAATCGAAGTTGCCACGCGATGAATCGGGAGGATTCTCGCCCCACGGATACGCCCGCTCTGTGTCGCCGTAAGCGGCGCGATGCCATTCGGCTTCGGTCGGCAACGCGGCGTTCGCCCAACTCGCATACGCGGTCGCCTGTTCATGCGTGACATACACCGGCGCATCGGCAGGCAAGGGCACCTCGTCGAACATCCGGTGCAGCCACCAGTCGCTAGCGCGCCTGCGCCAGAATGGCGGCGGCGCGCCACCGTCTTCGACGAAGCGCAAGTAGTCGCCGTTCGTCACTTTGAATTTGGCGATCTCAAACGCCGGCACGGTTTCATCATGCTCCGGAAACTCGTTGTCCCAACCGAACCGGTCAGCGCGCTGGCCGAGCGTTGTATTGCCGGCTGTTATCGCGATCCAACGGTGGTTGGGCGCCGGCGCCAGCCGTGGCCGGCTCGGCGCCGGCCGCTTTTTGAGTGACTGATCCAGCTGCTGCAGCAGATAACAGATGGTTTCAGCGTGCATCCAGCGGTGCTCGATCACCATTTGCCGCATGTCGGCCGGCGATTCATCCCAGAGCTCGTCGATGCGGCTGCGTGCGCGGGCGTTGTATTGAAGCACCCGATCGACCGATGGCCAGTCGCGGGCCGTGTCCTGCGGCGCCTGGCCGGGCGGAGGATCGATGCCCGCTTCGAATAGCTGGTCGAACGTCGGGTCGAACGAAGGCTCGCCCCGCACGCCACGCGCCAACTGGTTCCAGTCGAACGCTTCCAGGTGGCCGACGTAGAAAATCAGCCGATGCCGATCCGGAATTGGGCGCTCGTACAACGTGGCGCGGTCAACCAGCGCAAACAGGGCGTCGGTGTGGGTGCGGGCTTCCGCCAGCTCCGTATCGAGACGGATAACTCGCTCTTGCTTCAACTTCATTTGCAGTTCGAGGTCTTAACGTGAAGAATAACTCGAAGCGTGGCAAGCCGCAGACCCGTTGCGATGGGCACGAGCCTTGCGATGACCTCAACATGACAACCCCGTTATTGCGCCGCCGCTGGGTTCAGGTCACCGGCGCGGTGCTGCTGGCATTGGCGGTTTTCGTCGCGATCTTCGACTGGAACTGGTTGCGCGGCCCGCTCGAGCGCTATCTGAGCGAGTCAAGCGGGCGGGCGGTAACGATCGGAGTGCTCGATGTGAAGCTGGCTCGCGCGCCGCGGATCGTGCTGACCGACATCGAGATCTCGAACGCACCGTGGGCCGGTGAGGCGCCGCTGGTGAGCTTGCGCGAATTAATGGTGAGTGTGAGCCTGCCGTCGCTGTTCACGGATGAAATCGTGCTGCCGCAGGTGCGCTTGACCGAAGGCCAGGCGAACCTGACGCGCGACAAGGACGGCCGCGCCAACTGGCAGTTGCGCAAGTCCGATGGTGAACCGTCGACGCGCACCGTGACGGTGCGGGCGCTCGGGCTGATCAACGCGAAGCTGTCGTATGACGACGCGGTGCAGAACGTTGAAGTCGATGCGACCGGCGTCAGCCGCGTTGACGGTCCGTATCAAACTCGAATCACATTTGACGGACGCTGGCGCGGCAATCCGTTCGAGGGAACGGCCGATACCGGCAGCGTGCTGACGCTGCGCGGAGCGAGCGAACCGTTTCCGCTCCGGCTGGCTCTGCGCGTGGGCAGAACATCCCTCAATGCCGAGGGGCAGGTGGCGGATATTCGAACGCTGCGCAATGTGGACGCGCAGGTCGCTGTCAGCGGTCCCAGCTTGTCGACGCTATATCCGACGTTGCCGGTGGCGCTGCCGGAAACGCCCGCGTATCGCATCGCCGGTCGGTTGACGCGTGACGGCGAGGTGTATTCGTACAACGGCTTCAAGGGAACGATCGGCAGCACCGATCTGGCAGGCGATGCGCGGTTCGAGTTACGCCAGCCTCGCCCATTGCTGACGATGACGTTAAAGAGCCGCAGTCTGGACCTTGCCGACTTGGGCCCGCTGGTCGGCCTGCCGCGCCGTCAAAGCGCCGGCTCCGCGGTGCCCACGGCTGCGAAGGGCAAGACCGCCGCAGTGTTGCCTTCGGGAAAGGTTTTTCCCAACAGAGACTTCAACCTGGAGAGGCTCAACGCAATGGACGCCGATGTGCGTCTGAATGCGGCAACGCTAAAGATTCCCGAACAGATTCCGCTCGAAGATTTTTTCGTGCACCTGAAGCTCAACGAAGGTGTCCTTGTGCTCGATCCGCTGAACTTCGGTCTCGCGGGCGGCGATCTGGTTTCGACGATCACCCTGGATGCACGCAACGATCCGATTGCTGCCAAGGCATCGATCGATATGCGTCGAGTGCGGCTGGGCCGGCTGTTTCCAACGCTCGAAACCGTGAAGAACACCAGTACCGGCTCGCTCGGTGCACAGATTCGCCTGGCAGGACGCGGCAACTCGGTGGCCGACATGCTGGCCACCGCGGACGGCACTATCAATGCGGGTATGGCCGGCGGA
>JBGSWY010000024.1:0-5314 GCA_041751715.1 Burkholderiaceae bacterium | reverse complement strand
GTCAGCAGGTAGACCGCGCCAAAGAAGGGCCACCAGCGGTCACCGGCTTTTTCCATGAACTGCCAGCGCGCCAGCCAGCGTTCCTGCCGCACCGACGGCACATAGCACCCGAAGCGCCCGCGCTCGACATCGAATGACAGCAGCTTCAGCCAGTCCTTGATGCGAGGCAGCCCCAGAAACCGCCCTTCCTGCGGAAGATAAGGCGAAGCACCCAGCCGCGAAAGATATTGCCGCACGCCCCACAAGCTGGCCGGGTTAAAGCCGGTGATCACCACATGGCCTTCCGGTACCAGGATCCGCTCGACCTCGCGCAGCACCTGATGCGGATCTTCGGTGAACTCGAGGATGTGGGGCATCACGACCAGATCGATCGAATGCGTGGCAAACGGCAGCTCTTCGTAACGGTGAATCACCGTCACTTTCGGGCAGCTGGTGCTCAGTGGAGAATCGGGCGCGCGATTGGCCGCACAAAGCCGCAGCGGCATGCGGTTTTCGCGCAATGCATCAATATCCGGCAGCCCGAGTTGCAGCGCGTGGTAGCCGAAGATGTCGGTGACCGCGGCGTCGAGCTGCAATTGTTCCCAGTCGAGCACGTACTGCCCGGCGGGCGAGCGCAGGAACTCGGATAGCCTCACAATCGATGCACCTTCGCTCATTCTGATTTGCTCATTGCAGCCCCGATGTCCGATCTGATCATCACCCCGCTACCGGCGTTCCAAGACAATTATCTCTGGCTGCTGACGCGCGGAACCGATGCGGCGATCGTCGATCCGGGCGATGCCGGACCCGTCATTCGGGCACTGGATCAGCAGCAGCTTCGTTTGACGGCGATTCTAGCGACGCATCACCATGCCGACCATGTCGGTGGCGTGACGGCATTGAAGCAGCGCTACGGCGCCGTCGTGTACGGACCGGCGCGCGAGAACGTTGCGGGTCTTGATCATCGGCTCAACAGCGGCGATCAGGTCGATGTTCTCGGCACACGATTCCGGATACTTGACATCCCCGGCCACACTGCCGGGCACATCGCGTACTTCGCCGATCTGCCGAAACCGCCGGCGTTGTTCTGCGGCGATACGCTGTTTGCCTGCGGCTGCGGCAGATTGTTCGAAGGCACGCCCGAACAGATGCTGGCGTCGCTCGACTCGCTCGCGGCATTGCCGGCGGCAACGCGTGTTTACTGCGGGCATGAGTACACCGTGGCGAATATTCGTTTCGCGCTGGCGGTCGAGCCGAACAACCGCGAACTGCAAGCGCGCGCCGCTTCTGCCACCGCGATGCGAAAGCGCGGCGAGCCGACCTTGCCATCGACAATCGGCCTCGAGCTCGCGACCAACCCGTTCATGCGCTGCGACACGCCATCGGTGCGTGCGGCAGCGTCCGGTGTCAGCCGCGGCGCAGGTTTCGCGCGCATTTCGACTTTCGCGGCGATCCGGAGCTGGAAAGACAACTTCCGTTAAGCGGTCGTTTGGTCTGAAGCTGTAAAGCGGGGTGTCTTCACTTGACGTAGTTTCTGCGATCTTTCTACACTGCCCCAAACCAATGTAGATTTTTCACGATGCGACTATCGAAAAGATCGGCGACTTTCTGGCTTGCATTTGGCGCTTGTTGCACCGTAATCACGGGATGCGCAACCGGCGACAGCGACTCCCGAACCCGCCCGATCTCGACCCCTCCTTCCGCGCCCGCCGCACCGGCGTCACCCTCTTCCGCTGCAACCCCTCCTTCACCCGACCCCGTCGGGCAAGTCATTCCGTCGCTGCCAGCGGCGTCGCCTTCCGCCGCGGCCGATGCGTCATCAGTCGTTCCCGTCATCATCGTGCCCGACGACGCACCGCTGCCGGCGATCGAGCCGACTCCGCCCGTCACCCCGCCGAAGCGCGATCTATGGGAGCGCATCCGGCTCGGGTTCAAGATGCCGGAGCTTGATACCAAGCTCGCCGAAAACCGTACGCGCTGGTACGCGAGCCAGCCCGATTATTTTGCACGCATGACTCAGCGCTCGAGCCGTTATCTGTTTCATATCGTCGAAGAGATCGAGCGGCGAGACATGCCGACCGAGCTTGCGCTGCTGCCGTTTGTTGAAAGCGCATTCGTGCCGGGAGCGTTGTCGAGCGCGAAAGCCGCCGGGCTCTGGCAGTTCATTCCATCGACCGGCCGCATTTACGACCTCGAACAGAACATGTGGAAGGACGAGCGGCGCGATGTCGTCGAGTCCACCCGGGCCGCGCTCGACTATCTGCAGAAGCTGCACGACATGTTCGGCGACTGGCACCTGGCGCTGGCATCGTACAACTGGGGCGAAGGCGCGGTGTCGCGCGCGATCGCGAAGAACAAGCGCGCGGGCAAGCCAACGCGCTACACGGATCTGAGAATGCCGAATGAAACGCAGCTTTACGTGCCGAAGCTGCAGGCGATCAAGAACATCATCGCCGAGCCGGAAAAATACGGCGTCGTCCTGCCTCCGATCGACAATGCGCCGTATTTCATCGCCGTGCACAAGACGCGCGATATCGACGTGCATACGGCCGCCAGGCTGGCGGAGATGCAGGTCGATGATTTTCGCGCGCTTAATCCGGCGTTCAACCGACCGGTGATCATCGGCGCCGGCGGCGGTGCGCAGCTGTTGCTGCCGGCCGCCAAGGTTGAGCGGTTTCAGGCGAATCTGGCCGCGTGGGACGCCACCGGACAGCCGCTTGCCAGCTGGACCACATACAAGACAAAGACGCCGGATACGCTCGCATCAATATCGAAGAAGGTCGGCATCACTGAAGAACAGTTGCGCGAGGCGAACCTGATACCGCCGCGTTATCGGCTGGCCAGCGGCTCGACGATCCTGATTCCGCGCGACGAAACGATGGAAGCCGACATTCCGGTGGAAAGTCTCGACGCCCGCTTTGCGCTGGTGCCCGAGCGGTCGAACCTGCGCCAGGTCACGTATCGAGTGCGGCGCGGCGACACGATGACCAGCATTGCGAAGCGCTGGAAAGTGTCGACCAAGGACGTGATCGTCTGGAACGGGTTGACGTCGCCGAAATTGTTTGCCGGGCAGCGGCTCCAGTTGACGGTGCCTGCCGCAAAAGCGAGAACGCGTGCCCGAAAATCCACGCCGACCGCACGCAAGCCCGCGGTTCGTGCGCCCGCAGTTCGTATACCGCCCAAAGCAAACCGGCCGCAGTAGCTATGAAGCCCAACAGCGCGTCGCTGCGTTCGCTGCACCCCCATGAGGCGTGTCAGTCCACTGGTACGGCCGGGCGCTACTGACATGGGTTTCCTGGACGGCAAGCGCCTGCTGATCACCGGCGTCCTTTCCAATCGCTCGATCGCCTACGGAATTGCGCAAGCCTGCAGGCGCGAAGGCGCAGAGCTTGCATTCACCTACGTCGGCGAGCGCTTTCGCGAGCGCATCGGCGAAGTTGCGGCGCAGTTCGGCTCCGATCTTGTCTATGACATGGACGTCGGCGACGATGCACAGATTGCCGCCGCCTTCGAAGGGCTGAGCAAGCGCTGGGACGGACTCGACGGCCTCGTGCATTCGATCGGATTCGCGCCGCGTGACGCAATCGCGGGCGACTTCATCGAAGGACTCTCGCGCGAAGGTTTTCGGATTGCGCACGACATTTCTTCGTACAGCTTTCCGGCACTGGCGAAGGCAGCGCTGCCGCTGATGCAAGGCCGCAAGGCGGCGTTGCTGACGCTGACTTATCTCGGCTCGACGCGCGCGGTGCCAAACTACAACACGATGGGGCTTGCCAAGGCGAGCCTGGAAGCCAGCGTGCGCTATCTGGCAGCGAGCCTCGGGCCGCGCGGCATCCGGGTCAACGGAATTTCTGCCGGGCCCATCAAGACACTGGCGGCAGCCGGCATCAAGGGCTTTTCGAAGATCCTGTCGGCGGTCGAGAGCACTTCGCCGTTGCGTCGCAATGTCACGATCGATGATGTCGGTAATGTGGCGGCGTTCTTGCTATCCGACCTGGCAGCGGGGATCACGGCGGAGATAACGCACGTCGATGGTGGGTTCAACGCCGTGATGGGATCGTCGCTGGAACTGGAGTAATACGGAGAAAAAAATGGCAACCGCCACCGACCTTGACATCAAGATGGACGCCACCTCGCTGTATCGCGAGGAAATCTTTACCGACCGCCGCATCGGCACGATTCGCACGATGGTTCCCGTGACCGCCAGCGGAGACGCCGATAGCGCGCGCGAAACGGTCTATATCGGCGAAGCGCAGATCATGACGCAGATGGGCCCGCTGCCCGTCACGTTCGAGATCGACGCCGATTCGCTTGAAACGGCAGTCAGTGGTTACGCCAAAGCAGCCAAGGCTGCGGTTGAACGCACGGTCAACGAACTGCAGGACCTGCGCCGCCAGAGTGCGTCATCGCTGGTGCTGCCGGGCCAGGGCGGCGGCAGCTTCGGACCAGGAGGTTTGGGTGGAGCCGGCGGCATGGGTGGCGGCGGCAAGATTCAGATTCCGTAAGCGCCTCATCAACTCGCGAACCGCATATGAACATAGAGATAAAAGGGTGCACGCGGTGGCGGCGGGAAGCGTTCGAAGAGCAGTCTGCCTCTGAGGCACGAATAGACCGGCGGGCTGCGGTCGCTCCATAGCCGCAGCACATTGCCTTCGCCATCGAGCGCGGCGACAAACGAGAACGGCGTTTGATCCGGTTGGGGCAGCGCCGCCTGGCAGTCGCGCAGGAACGCTCGATAGCGCGCGCTGAACTGCGGTAACAACACGTCGCGGTGATAGTTGACCGTCAGCGGGTCCTTCTCATCTCGCCGGCCAAACTCCTGCGCTTCGACATAAGAATCAGCGAGAGGCGACTGCTGCTCCGCAGTCACCGACAACGTGCCTGACGCGAGCGCAGCCAGCATGGCAATGCTGCATATTGAGCTTTTCATCGTTCGATCATAATTCGGCGAATGAATGCTCCAAACGATCTCAGGATAAAACTCACTTCATTTGCGCACGGCGGCGGGTGCGGCTGCAAGATCGCGCCGGGCGTACTGAGTGAGATTTTGCAGGGCGTGCGTGGAATTGTGCCGCCGCAATTGCTGGTGGGCATCGAGACCGCAGATGACGCCGCCGTGTATCAGATCAACGACGAGCAGGCGATCGTCGCGACCACCGACTTCTTCATGCCGATCGTCGATGATCCGTTCGATTTCGGCCGCATCGCAGCGACCAACGCCATCTCGGATGTTTATGCGATGGGCGGTACCCCGATCATGGCGCTGGCGCTGCTCGGCATGCCGATCAACAAGCTACCGCTCGAAGTGATCCGTCGCGTTGCCGAAGGCGGGCAA
>JBGSWY010000023.1:0-8018 GCA_041751715.1 Burkholderiaceae bacterium | reverse complement strand
TTCTCCGAAGTCACACGTGACGCGCTCGGGTATTCGCTGCAGGCGCTGCGGCTGGAGGCGCAGCCTGCAGATGCAGCGCGGCTGCTCGACGAATACAAGCATCTCGCGCCATTTGCCGATGTTGCGCCCGCGCTGACGCGTCTGCACAACGCCGGCGTGCGACTGGGTGTGCTTTCCAACGGCGATTCCGAGATGCTCGAAACTGCACTCGTCACTTCGGGCCTGCATCGATTCATTGACGTGGTTCTGTCTGCCGCTCAGGTGCGCGCGTTCAAGACGTCGCCGTCGGTGTATGCGCTCGGGCCCCGGGCGCTGAAATTGCAGCCGCATCAGATCGTATTCGTTTCGAGCAACTGCTGGGATGCATGCGGCGCGGCGTGGTACGGCTATACGAGCTTCTGGGTCAATCGCACCGATGCTCCGCTCGAGCACCTTGGTGTGAAGCTCAATGGAACAGGCACGAGTCTGACCGACGCCGCGCAGTTTGTGCTGCAGGACATTCATCACGGGAGAGAACTATCAGCATGACCAGGAGTGCGGGCGCCGATATCAAGGCTCCGATAAACAACGCGCCAATGGAGCCGGGGTATGAAAACATTCTGACGCCGGAAGCACTGGCACTGGTGGCAAAACTGCATCGTCAGTTTGAACCGCGGCGCCGCGAACTGCTGGCTCGGCGCGTCGAGCGCGCGCAAGCGCTCGATGCCGGCGAACAGCCCGACTTTCCGGCAGAGACTAAGCACGTACGCGAAGGCCACTGGACGATTGCGCCATTGCCGCGCGATCTGCAACGGCGCAGAGTCGAGATCACCGGTCCGGTCGAGCGCAAGATGATCATCAATGCGCTGAACTCGGGCGCCGACGCGTACATGACCGATTTCGAGGACAGCAACGCGCCGACCTGGGCCAACCAGATCGAGGGTCAGATCAACCTGATGCAGGCAATCCGCCGCGAGATCAGCTTGCAGCAGGGTGAGAAAACCTACGCGCTGAACGATGAAGTCGCGGTCCTGATCGTGCGCCCGCGCGGCTGGCACTTGGAAGAGAAGCACGTGACGGTCGACCGCGAGCGTGTGTCGGGCGGCATTTTCGACTTTGCGCTTTTTATGTTTCATAACGCGAAGGAGCTGATCGCACGCGGCAGCGGCCCGTATTTTTACCTGCCGAAGCTGGAGTCGCATCTCGAGGCGCGACTGTGGAACGACATCTTCATCGCCACGCAAAACGAGCTCGGCATTCCGCAGGGGACGATCAAGGCCACTGTCCTGATCGAAACGATTCTGGCGGCGTTCGAGATGGATGAAATCCTGCACGAGCTGCGCCAGCACTCGGCAGGATTGAACGCAGGCCGCTGGGATTACATTTTCTCGTGCATCAAGAAGTTCAAGGCGGATGAGAATTTCGTGCTGGCCGACCGCGCCCGGGTGACGATGACGGCGCCGTTCATGCGCGCCTATGCGCTGCTGCTGCTGGCGACGTGCCACAAGCGCAACGCGCCGGCAATGGGCGGCATGAGTGCGCTGATTCCGATCAAGAACGATCCGGCGAAAAATGACGACGCGATGGCGGGTGTTCGCGAAGACAAACAACGCGACGCGACCGATGGCTACGACGGCGGCTGGGTTGCCCATCCGGGCCTGGTGTCGATTGCGATGGAGGAGTTCGTCAAGGTGCTGGGCGATCGCGCGAATCAGATCGACAGGAAGCGCGGCGACGTGCATGTCACCGCTGGCGATCTGATGAACTTCAAGCCGGAAGCGCCGATTACCGAGGCGGGGTTGCGCATGAACATCAATGTCGGAATTCACTATCTCGGTTCGTGGCTCGCGGGCAACGGCTGCGTGCCGATTCACAATCTGATGGAAGACGCCGCCACTGCGGAGATCAGCCGCTCGCAGGTCTGGCAGTGGATTCGCTCACCCAGCGGCGTGCTCGAAGACGGCCGAAAGGTGACCGCTGAGTTAGTGCGCAAGCTGATTCCGGAGGAGCTGGCAAAGGTCAAGGCAGCGGTCGGGCCGGATTCGCCCAGCTACGATCACGCCGCACGGATCTTCGAAGAGATGTGCACGCAGGAAAACTTCGCAGAGTTCCTGACGCTGCCGCTATACGAGGAGATCGACTAGCGTTGTGGCTTTCGAGCCAGTCCGCACGTGTTCGCAACCTTTGATCGCCGCACAGTAGAAGTCGGCGACGCCACCATCCACTGCGCCGTCGGCGGCAGCGGCCCGCCCGTTTTGCTGCTGCATGGCTTTCCGCAGAGCATGGCGATGTGGGGCAGGGTGGTGCCGATACTGGCGCAGCGCTTCACGGTAGTTTGCGCCGACCTGCGCGGCTATGGAGACTCCTCCAAGCCACGCTGCGCGCCCGATCGCTCGAACTACAGCTTTCGCACGATGGCGCACGACCAGGTCCGATTGATGAAGGCGCTGGGCTTCGAGCGATTTCATGTCATCGGTCACGATCGGGGCGGGCGAACCGGCCATCGCATGGCACTCGATTGTCCCGAAGTCGTCGCGTCACTCGCGGTGCTCGATATCGTGCCGACACATGCGATGTTCATGGAAACGAACCGGCATGTGGCCGGCGCCTACTGGCACTGGTACTTCCTGAGCCAGCCCGAGCCATTTCCGGAACGCCTGATCGGTGCCGATCCGGATTTCTTCTACGAAACCTGCCTCATCGGCTGGGGCGCGACGCGCGTCTCGGATTTCGCGCCGGAGGCGCTTGCCGAATACCGCCGTTGCTGGCGCAACCCGGAGATGATCCATGGCTCATGCTCCGACTATCGAGCGGCCTCAACGGTCGATCTCGACCACGATGGCGCGGACTTGCACCGAAGCGTGACCTGTCCGGTGCTTGCGTTCTGGGGATCGGAGGGGCTGATGCACACACACTTCGATATCGGTGCGGAATGGCGCCGGCGCTGCGTCGACGTGCGAACCGAATCGCTGCCGGGCGGGCATTTCTTCGTCGATCAGTTTCCGGTGGAAACGGCGCGCATCCTCGCGAGGTTTCTCGACGCGTAGCCCTCCGATCGCTTCCGGTACAGCACGTGGCGCCGCAGCGGATGTCCTTCAGGCACGCGCGGATGATCAAAATCGCCGTCGAGGTCGCGCTGCATGCCGATGC
This sequence comes from Burkholderiaceae bacterium, assembly GCA_041751715.1. GTDB lineage: Bacteria > Pseudomonadota > Gammaproteobacteria > Burkholderiales > Burkholderiaceae_F > JACCZX01. Next base: position 4,889 of record JBGSWY010000023.1, on the reverse strand, counting down.
GTTCCATCACGCGGCGCGAGCGCTGGTTGGTCACCGTGGTGAACGAAACGATCTCCGGCAGCTGCAAGGTGGTGAACCCGTAGTCGAGCGCAAGCTGCGCGGCTTCCGTTGCGTAGCCATGGCCCCAGAACTGCGGCCTCATTCGCCAGCCGACTTCCACACATGGAGTGAACGGTGTTTCGTACGGCGGCTCGCTCAAGCCGGTAAAGCCCGCGCATTCACCGTCGATGTCGACGCACCACCAACCCCAACCGCGCTCTTCGGTGAAGTTGCGAATGCGGGCCAGCATCGCATCCGACTCTTCGCGCGAGAGCGGCGCGACAAAGAACTCCATCACGCGCGGATCGGCGTTCATCGCGGCGAAAGCATCGGCATCGCCGTCCTGCCAGGGCCGCAGCACGACGCGTTCTCCGACCAGCGTTGCAGCTTGCATCCTGACTCCGAGCGTGGGGAGCGCGATTTGATCACACGCCATCGTGCGCCGGCGGCAGTAAGCTATCGATCATGAACGCTTCAGACACTCCTTCCGAGCTTCACGTCGTCTTCGAAATCCAGCGCGCGGCGCACGACGCGGCGCCTTTCGCCGAGTGGGGCGAGCGATGCAATCGCCTGCAGCGGTTGCGGCGTTTGATCGAAGAGAATGAAGCGGCGATCGAAACGGCGATCGATTCCGACTTTGCCGGGCGGCCGCGCATCGAGACGCAGATCGCCGAAATTTTTCCGAGCCTGTCCGAGATCCGTGGTGCGATCAAGCACGGCAAGGGCTGGATGAGGCCGCGTAGCGCCGGTGTGTCCAAATGGTTCCTGCCGGCGCGTGCGCACGTCGTTCCGCGCCCGCTGGGGGTGGTCGGCATCATCATTCCGTGGAACTACCCGCTGCTATTGGCGGTGGGTCCCCTGGTGGGGGCGCTAGCGGCCGGCAATCGCGTGATGATGAAGATGTCCGAGTTCACACCAACATTTTCCGGGCTGTTGCAGCAACTGATCGCGAAGGCGTTCAGGCCCAACGAGGTGTCGGTGATCACCGGCGGGCCCGACATAGCCTCACAGTTTTCAGCGCTTCCGTTCGATCATCTGCTCTTCACCGGTTCGACCAGCGTCGGACGCAAGGTGATGGCAGCGGCGGCACAGAACCTGACACCGGTGACATTGGAGCTCGGCGGTAAATCGCCGACGGTCATCGCCCCTGGATACCCGATCGAGCGTGCTGTGCAACGGGTGCTGGCCGGCAAGCTGTTGAATGCCGGTCAAACCTGCATCGCGCCCGACTACGTGCTGGTGCCTCGCGGCCGGATGCCGGCCTTTGTCGAGTCGGCGCAAGCGCAGGCGCGCAGCATGTATCCGGCGGGGCTCGATGACACGGACTATTGCAGCATCGTCAACGCGCAGCAGTACGCGCGGCTGACCGGCTACGTCGATCAGGTGCGTTCCGCCGGCGCAGAGATCGTGCCGCTTTTCAATGGCGCCGAACGGAATGACCGTGCACACCGGCTGGCTCCTGCGATCGTGATCAACCCGCCGGCGGAACTCGGCTTGATGTGCGACGAGATCTTCGGCCCGTTGTTGCCGGTGATTCCTTATGACGACGTGAACGACGCGATCGCGTTCATCAACTCGCAGCCGCGCCCGCTTGCGATGTACTGGTTCGACAACGATCGACAGCGCGCCGATTCGGCATTGAAGTGCACGCATGCCGGCGGCGTGTGCATCAACGACACGTTGCTGCATGTGGCGCAGGAAGATCTGCCGTTCGGCGGCGTGGGTGCGTCCGGCATGGGGCACTACCACGGCAAGTGGGGTTTCGACACTTTCAGCAAGCTGACGCCGGTATTTCGACAGTCGCGGTTCAACGGCGTGAAGTTGTTTCTGCCGCCTTACAAGCCGCATGTAACGAAGATGCTGCGGTTGATGAAGCGGTTCTAGATGCCGTAGTTCGGCGCTGTCAGAAGGAGGGTTGGCAGTGGAGCGTGGGCTGGCAGGCAAGCGCTGCATTCACGCCTCCCGACATATCCGTGAATGCGATTGCGCCAGGGTCGACCGAGTTCCCCGGAGGCATCTGGATGAAGGTTAGGGAACACCAAAGGGACTTATACGAGGCGGTGCGGGCGTCGATTCCCTGCGGCCGGTTGGGAACGCCCGAAGAGATTGCTGACGTTGCTGTCTATCTCGTCTCGAAGCGCGCCGGTTGGGTCACTGGCGAGTGCATCGCCGTCGATGGTGGCCAGCACAAGAGCATGCAATAGCGCACGTAAGCGTTACCCGGTGTGCCCGTCCAAGTCGACAGGCGTATTGATGCTGCGGAATGCAGCGGCATCGGCGAAATCGACGGTGACCGCGTGCAACGATTCAAGCCATCGGTGCATCGCTCGTTCGCCGGCGGCGATCGAGTGCGCAAGGCGGTCGGCGGTGTTTGTTCGGACTAGCGCGAGTACCGGTTGCAGGCGGCCGCCGGCGCGAGCGCACGCAGAGACAGCGGCGCGCGCCTGCGCCGCGACCGCCAACTGTGCGACCAGGTCGGCCGGCAGGTACGGCGCATCGCATGGCACGATCGCCACCCAATCGGTGTGCGCGCGATGCAGGCCGCTGAGCACACCGATCAGTGGGCCGGCAAAACGCTCGCCTCCTGCATCGATATCTTCAACGACTTCGCCTAGCGCGGCGTAGCGCTCGATATTGCGGTTGGCTGAAATCAACAGGTGCCCGACCTGCGGTGCGAAGCGTTCGACCACATGATGGATCAGAGGCTTGCTGCCATGCATCAGCCAGCCCTTGTCGGCACCGTCCATGCGCTCGCCGCGCCCACCCGCCAGGATCAGGCCGGTGATCTCTTGCGCACCGGGCGCCATTGCGATCAGCCGCCGATATAAGACATCTCGACTTTCGGCATCTTCGCGCTCATTTCACTGCGCAACTCCGAGTAGCGATCGTCGCGCATGCTCCAGATGTCTCCGATCGCAGATTCAAGCTGCCGGTCGGTCAGCGCAGCCTGACCGACTCCGCGCACCAGCGCGCGCAGGTCGTACCCTCGATTGGCAAACAGGCACAAATAAAGCCTCCCTTCGGTCGACAGACGTGCGCGCGTGCAATCGCGGCAGAACGCCTGCGACACGCTGGAGATCGCGCCGATCTCGCCCTGACCATCGCGATAGCGCCAGCGCTCGGCTACCTCCCCGGTGTAGTTGGCGTCGATCGCCTCGAGCGGAAATTCTTCGCCGATGCGTTGCACGATGTCGGTCGACGGCACCACCTCGTCCATGCGCCAGCCGTTCGATGTGCCTACGTCCATGTATTCGATGAATCGCACGATGTGACCGGTGCCGCGAAAGTGGCGCGCCATCGGGATGACTTCATGCTCGTTGACGCCACGCTTGACCACCATGTTGATCTTGATCGGTGTCAGACCCGCCGCCGCGGCTGCATCGATGCCTGCAAGCACATCCTGCACCGGGAAGTCGACGTCGTTCATGCGCCGGAAGGTGGCGTCATCGAGCCCGTCGAGAGAAACGGTGATTCGCTTCAGCCCCGCGTCTGCCAGCTGTTGTGCCTTGCGTGCGAGCACCGACCCGTTGGTCGTCAGGGCAACATCGAGCTCGTTACCGTCGCGCGTCTTCATCTGCGACAGCATCGCGATCAATTTGTGCAGGTCTTTCCTCAACAGCGGCTCGCCGCCGGTAAGCCGGATCTTCTCGACCCCGTGCGCAACGAACGCCTGCGCCAGCCGCGCGATTTCCTCGAACGTCAGCAAATCCGAGTGCCGGAGAAAGCGGTAGTCGGAATCGAAAACCTCCTTCGGCATGCAGTACGTGCAGCGAAAGTTGCACCGATCGGTGACCGAGATGCGCAGATCGCGCAATGGGCGGCCGAGCCGATCCGCAACGTGGCCAGTAGCAGCGTCCGTCCGCCCGCTGATCGCCCGCGGCGGCGGCATCGACGCGCGGGAGTCAACCAGCGGAATTACGCGACCTGTCATGCCGCGATGCTAGACGCTCGCGCGCCCCTCGGTGGGGCGTCCAGTTTCAACCTGCTCCAGCGGAGCATCCTCCATTGGCGGCAGGTGCGGGCGCTCGCGTGGCTTGCGTACGGGTGCCGACTCGGCAGCTAATCTGGCCTGCGTTTCGGCATGCTTGTCGCCGGCGGTCTGGACCAGCATCAGGCCGGCGCTTTCCAGCACCGGCTGCAATTCCTCGATCGCAAGGGGCGCCGGTTGCACCACCGGCAACGAGATTATGGTCGGTGTGCTGACCAACGGCGGCATCCGCACCGCGGTGATATGACTCACCACAACGGTGTCGGATGGAGGCTCGCCTTGCAGGACTGCGGCCGGCATCGCCTCCTCCGGTAGCAGGGGCGGCTGATACGGCGGCTGATATGGCGGCTGAGGCTGACTGAGCAGCGCCTGCTCGACAGGCTCCTCCTCGTCGGTGTCGTTCACTGTGGCATAGCCGTTGTCATTCGCAGCGGACGCTTTGATCGATGCGGAGTCGTCTCCACCTTCGGCTCCGCCCTCGGCACTGCGTCCACCGCGGCCTCGCCGGCGACGGCGCCTGCGTCCGCGTTGATCTTCCTGAGACTCGTCGTGCGGCACCTGCGCGGCGACGGTATCTGCCGTGACCAGCGAACCGATCGACGGTGAGGGGCCGATATCCTCCGGCATCGTGATGCGCTCGGCTGCAATCGGCCTGTCTTTTTCGGGGCGCGGGGTGCGCGGCTTGCGCTTCTCCATGGTTTGGTCTGCGGCACGCGCATTCTGCTGAGGCGCGCGCTCCTCGGACTGACCCTTGCCGTCGGCCTTCGCCGCTGCCGGACGACGTTCCTCACGCCGCTTCGACTCGTGTTCGCTCCGCCGTCCTTCGCCTTCCCGCTTGTCGTCGCGCCGGTCGCCGCGCTTC
>JBGSWY010000022.1:0-4788 GCA_041751715.1 Burkholderiaceae bacterium | reverse complement strand
GCGATGGAAGATCGCTCCGTCATCCAATGGGACAAGGACGATCTCGAATCGCTCGGGCTGCTGAAGGTCGACGTGCTGGCGCTCGGCATGCTCTCTGCGATCCGCCGCGCGCTCGAGTTCATCGCGCAGAAGCTCGGCCGGCCGTTTGCGATGAGCGATATCGAAGATGACGACACGCCAACCTACGACATGATCTGCGCCGCCGACACGATCGGCACCTTCCAGATCGAATCGCGTGCGCAGATGACGATGCTGCCGCGCCTTCAGCCGCGCCGCTACTACGACCTGGTGGTCGAAGTCGCGATCGTGCGGCCGGGTCCGATTCAGGGCGGCATGGTGCATCCGTATCTGCGCCGGCGCGACGGCAAGGAAGCGGTGGAATATCCGAGCAAGGAAATCGAATCGGTGCTCGAACGAACGCTCGGCGTGCCGATCTTTCAGGAGCAGGTGATGCAGCTGGCGATCGTCGCCGCCGATTACACGCCGGGCGAGGCCGATCAGCTGCGCCGCTCGATGGCGGCGTGGAAACGCAAAGGCGGGCTCGGGCCGCACAAGGAGCGGCTGATTTCGCGCATGACCGCAAAAGGGTACAAACTCGAATACGCCGAGCGCATCTTCAAGCAGATCGAAGGATTCGGCGACTACGGATTTCCGGAGAGCCACGCGGCGAGCTTTGCATTGCTCGCATATGTGTCGTGCTGGATCAAGCGCCATCACCCCGATGCATTCCTGGCGGGGCTGCTGAACAGCCAGCCGATGGGTTTTTATGCGCCTGCGCAACTGGTACAGGACGCGCGCCGACACCAGGTTGAAGTGCGCGCGGTCGACGTGATGGTGAGCCAGGTCGAGTCGACGCTCGAGTCAGGGGCGAGTGAAGCCGGCCTGCGTGCGGTGCGGCTTGGCTTGAATCGGATCGGCGGGCTCAGCGAAGCATCGATCAAGCGCGTCGTAGATGCGCGCAACGAGCGCGACTTCGACAATGTCGAGGATCTGGCGATGCGGGCGAAATTGAATTCATTCGAGCTCGAAGCGCTCGCGGCCAGCGGCTCGTTGGCCAGCCTGGCCGGTCACCGCCATCAGGCGCACTGGGAAGCGCTGGGTGTCGAGACGCGCCGCACGGAGATGCTGAAATCCGCACGCTTCCCCGAGCAGCGCATCGAGCTCACGGCGCCCACCGAAGGAGCAGACATCGTCGCCGACTATCAGCGGCTCGGCTTGACCCTGGGCCGTCATCCGCTCGCTCTGCTGCGGCCGCGGCTGACGCAGATGAAGATCAAAACCTCGCTCGAGCTGCAGGCCACTCCGAGCGGCCGACTCACGCGCGCATGCGGCATCGTCACTCATCGGCAGCGGCCGCAGACGGCCAAAGGCTCGGTATTCGTGACGCTCGAAGATGAAACCGGGCCGGTCAATGTCATTTTCTGGAACGATGTTTTCGAGCGTGAACGCAACGTCGTCGTCGGCTCCACCTTGCTGGGTGTGCACGGTATCTGGCAAGCCGAAGCCGGTGTCATGCACTTGCTGGCAAGGCGTGCCACCGATTATTCGCGGCTGCTCGGGGGACTTGCCACTTCGTCGCGCGATTTCCACTGAATACAATCGGCGCTCGATCGGAGTTCAACCGGAGCCCGGAGACCCTCGTGCGCATTGCCGGCTTCTTTATCTTGCTGGTCGTAGTCGCGTTGCTGGCACTAGGCCTGTGGTATCGGCAAGCCAGCCTGCCGTTGCACGAAGGAACGTTCATCGTTTCGGGTCTGCAACAACCCGTGCGTATCGATCGCGACGCGCACGGCATTCCGAACATCGTTGCCGCAAGCGAACGCGATGCGACGTTCGCGCTGGGATATACGCACGCGCAGGACCGGCTGTGGCAGATGGAGATGAACCGGCGGATCGCCGCCGGCCGGTTGGCCGAAGTGCTGGGCGAGCCGGCGCTTGATACCGACAAGTTTCTACGCACGATCGGCATCGCACGTACCGCGCAAAGTATTTATCAAAATCTGGATGCCGAGCATCGCGACCTGCTCGAAGCCTATGCCGCGGGCGTCAACGCGTACCTAAGCAAGCGCGGCGGGCCGTTGCCGCCCGAGTTTTTCATCACGCGCGCGCCGAAGCCCGAGCCCTGGACGCCGGCCGATTCGATTGGCTGGTCGTTGATGATGGCGTGGGATCTGGCTCGTTACTCGTACTCGCGCGAGTTGCGGCGTCTGCAACTGGCGCAGCGCTTCTCGGTGGCGGAGATCAACGATTTTTATCCGCCGTATCCGGGCGATCCGCCGCCGGCTACCGCGGACTACGCGGAGCTGTATCGCTTGCTCGGTTTGAAATCGGCGGCGCCGCTGGCAACGTTGATGCCGCCCGCCATCGGCTTGGGTGATGGCGAAGGGCTGGGATCGAACAACTGGGTCGTATCCGGTCAACGCACGGTCAGCGGCAAGCCGATGGTCGCCAACGATCCGCATCTGGGACTGACGACACCTTCGTTATGGTATTTCGCCGGCATGCAGGCGCCTGGCCTAAAAGTGATCGGTGCGACCTTGCCCGGTGTGCCAGGCATCGTTCTCGGCCGCAATGACCGCGTGGCCTGGGCGTTTACCAACACCGGCGTCGATCAGCAGGATCTGTACCTCGAGCGCATCCATCCCGAACGCGCGGACGAATATCAGACGCCGGACGGCTGGGCGCGTTTCGCGACACGCGTTGAGCGCATTCGTGTCAAGGGCGGCGACAATGTCGAACTGACGGTGCGTGAGACGCGGCACGGACCGGTGATGAGCGGCCTGGCGAGCGTCGAGAAAGGACTGATTCAGCCGAAACCCGGGCAGCCGCAGTTTGCGCTGGCGTTGCGCTGGTCAGCGCTGGAGCCCGATGACACGACGATTGCCGCGATCCGCGCGCTGAACAAGGCGCGCAACGTCGAGCAGGCCGAGCAGGCGCTGGCGCAGTTCCAGATCGTCACGCAATCGGCGTTGGTGGCGGACGTCGAGGGCAGGATCGCGATGATGGTGACCGGGCGCATACCGCTGCGCGATCCGGCCAACGATTTGAACGGCATCGTGCCGGCGCCGGGGTGGGATGCGCGTTATGACTGGCGCGGCTACCTGCCGGTCGAGCAGGCGCCGAAAGTTCGCGACCCCGCCAGCGGATTGATCGTCACGGCGAACCACAAGGTCGTGCCGTCAATGTATCCGCACCACCTGACTTACGACTGGTTCCTGCCGTATCGCGCGCGGCGCGTCGAACAACTGCTCGACGCGCGCGGTAAGCATGACGTTGCGACTTTCAAAGCGATCCAGGCCGATATCGCGTCGTTCGCCGCACGTGATCTGCTCGCACTGCTGCACGACGTACAGCCGCTGACCGCAGCGGGGCGCGATGCGTTGGCGCGGCTGAAGGCGTGGGACTCTCAGATGAAGCCAGAGACTCCCGAGCCGCTGATCTTTCACGCGTGGATGCGCACCCTGAAGCATCGAATCTTTGCCGATGATCTGGGCGCGATGACCGATGACTTTGTCGACCAGGCCGAGATGACGTCGACGCTGTTGCATGTACTGTCCGGCCGCGCCAAAGCGCGCGACTGGTGCGACGACCGATCGACCGGGCAGCGCTTTGAAACCTGCCGCGGAATCGCTGGTGAAACGCTGGACGCGGCCGTCAGTGAGCTGACCCGGGCGTCCGGGCGCGATGTGGCCGGATTGCGGTGGGGCGAGGTGCATCAGGCAGTGGCCGACCATCGGCCGCTGTCCGGTGTGCCCGGCCTGGCGCGCCTGTTCGAACTGCGAACCACTTATCCGGGCGATACGCACACGATCAACGTCGGTGCGCTGTCGCATCGCACCGAAGCGCCGTTTGCCACGCGCCACACGGCAACCCTGCGCGGGATATACGACTTGGCCGCGCTCGAAGCGAATTCGGTATGGATTCATTCGAGCGGACAGGCCGGAAATCCGTTCTCTGATTCGTATGCCTCAATGCTGCCACTGTGGCGCGATGTGCGGTACCTGCCGATGCGGCCGCCGCCGGCACGCGAGGCGATAACGCTGGAGCTGAAGCCGCGGCGGTAGGTCAGTGACCGGCCAACCGGCCGAGCCGTTGTGCCAGCGCTTCTCCGAGTTTCGCCAGATGATTCCAGGACGCAAACTCTTCGGGCATTTGCTGCGCGATGATTCGCAAGCCATCTGCACGCAAGGTCACCTCAACTCTTTCGTCACTGCGATACGGTGCGCCGCGCCTAGGTTTCGGCCAGTTCAACAGCAGCGCCTGCAATTCTTCGTCAAGCCAGCCGCGTGGCATGTCGGATGAAACGGCCACTGCAAACCGCTCGCGAAAACCGGCGCGGCCCTCGTCCAGCGTGATCGCAGATTCGTAGAACTCGGATTTATCAGCGTGGCCGCTGCCGCCGCTGAATGCCTGCGCGACGCCGGTCACCACATCCATCAGAAGTCTGCTGGCGACCCCGCTTTCCATCTGATAGCGCTTGCGGCCGATGATGACCAGCGACAGGCTTGGTGTGCTTACGTTGGCCGATTGCCAGTACGCCTTCGATGTCGGTGAGTCGTCGCCGCGATCGCTGTCGTACCACATCGACCATTCGATGCCGCTGCCGGAGCCGGCGAACTTGTAGTCGCTGCGGCCGCTGCGCGCGCCGTAATAAGTCCATCCGAGTTTGCGCGCCTGAACCTTGCGCTCGAAGTCCTGCTGTTTCTGTACCCGCCGGCCTTTGACGACCAGCCATGTCAGGCCGCCGATCGCCAGCGCGAATGCGGCAACGGGGAAGAGAGCTTGCGG
>JBGSWY010000021.1:0-2981 GCA_041751715.1 Burkholderiaceae bacterium | reverse complement strand
CTACGCAGGCGAACTATTGCCGACGCACCAGGAGAATGGCGTGTGGACGCGGCTGATCGCCGGCGAGATGAGCGGTACGCGTGCAGGGGCAAAGACGCATTCGCCTATGTTCTATGCGCACGCGAAACTGGACGCGCGCGCCTCGATGTCGTTGCCGAACGCCTATCCCGAGCGCGCCGCTTTCGTAGTGTCCGGCACGGTCACGGTCGACGATCGGGAGTTCACCGGCGGTCAGATGCTCGTGTTTGCGCCGGGCAAGGATGCAGTCGTCTCCGCAGTATCGCCCGCCACCGTGATGATCCTCGGCGGCGAACCGCTGGGCGAGCGCTACATCGAGTGGAATTTCGTATCGTCATCGAGAGAAAGAATCGAGCAGGCCAAGGCCGACTGGCGCGCCGGGCGCATGAAGCTGCCCGATCTCGATCACGACGAGTTCATCCCGCTGCCGCCTGACCCACCGCCGCCGGCGAACCCGATGTCTTGATCTTCGTCCGTGGGCAATTGCGGCTTGTCGCGGTCTTTGCTGACCAGGCACAAAAAGCCGAGCGCGCTGTCGGGCGCAGCGTGAAACTGGTGCCACGTCAGCGGCTCGACGGTCACCAGGTCGCGCTCGGAAATCGGCTGCACATCGGTATCGATCTGCACTGTGCCCCGGCCGCGCAGGATCAGCACCGCATGCGTGTGCTGGTGCCGCTCCAGGGTCGAGTGGCCGCCGGGCGCGATCTCGAAGTAACGCAGCTCGCACGCCTGATCCGGTGGCGAGAACAGCACCTGCCGCGTGATGTCCCGGAACGGTGCGCTGCCCTCGGCCTTGTACTGAAGGCGATCGACATCCTGCCAGCGGAAGTCGCCGGTCGGATCTGCGTCGAATCTGCGGATCGCGCTCATACCGTTATCGCCTCTGCTGCGGCGACGGCGTTGACGAACTCCGTGCTGCGCGCCGCCAGCTGATCTGGCGCCGCCATCAATGCGCCGCCGATCAGCAGCATCGAATCACGTCCGTATTCACCGACGATTTCTGCCGCGCGCTCGACGCTCATCCCTCCGGCAGGTGTGGGCAAGGCCGGGTGCAGGCCGTGCCATGGCTGCCGGTTGTGCGTGGCGATGGCGTGGCACTCCGCGCGCGGCCAGGAGAACCGCCCGCCGTGATTGGGAAAGATCACTACGTCCGCGCCGAACAGGCGAAACAGCTTGCCGAACAGCGCCTGCGGCGCGATGCGAAGGCCGCCCAGCGAGGGGTGAGCGATGAACATCGTGTCGCCGAACTCGCGCTTCAGCGCAACGAATGTGGCCACACCGCATACCATCGGTGCGATCAGCACCATTCGCACGCCTTCGCCGCGCGCCAGTTCAATCTGCGTGCGCATCTGGTCGTAATTACCGTACAGGCTGGGTGCGTACAGCGTATGGCCGCCACTGCGGCCGGCGTTGCCTTTTTCCACCGCGTGCTGGCATGCACGCACGCGCTCGGCAAAGGGCGCGCTGCGCTGGTTGGCCCATCCGTGGTCGTCCTTGATCACGTCGATGCCGGCCTGCGTGAAGACGCTGCACATGCGGGCCAGCGCGTCGATCGTCGAACCGATCGGCTTGAGCGCGGTGCACGTCAGTGCGCGCTCGGCCGCGCCGGTGAGCCGGCGCACGCCGGCGATGCCGTGATTCGGTCCACCCCACGAGCGTGCCAGCACCTCGGGCACATCGATGTCAATCAGCTCGATGTCAGACTGCAACGAGCAGTTGCCGAACAGCATGTTCATCAACTGGCCTGCGTCATCGCCCACCGTTTCGGCGCTCAGCGCCAGGCGCGCGACAGGGTTGCCGGCGTTATCGGTCGTTACGTCGTCCACTCGCGCGAGCATGGCGTCGAGCACTTGACGGTTGGTGACCGATGCCGCGGGCATCTCGATGCTTTGTTCGAGCGCGAGTTGCTGCGCGCGATGCGCGGCCTGATGTGCGGGCACGTGCAGCCGGTAGGTGGCTCTGATGCGAAGCGGATCGACGGTCATTCGGCGATTTTACGATCCCGATGCAGCCGTTCCGCCAGCACGACCCGAGTCGTACCTGACCGAAACTAGCGCCGGCGAACCGATGCGGCGAATCGATCGTAGGCTGCGACCGAATATCCCTGCACACGTTGATCGCCGGCAACCAGCAGCGGCACGCCGCGGCTGACACCGGCGTTGATGAAGGCACGCATTCCTTCCGCGCTCTCGATGTCGTACTCGAAATATCTGACCTGGGCTGCCGCCAGGTGTGCCTTCGCGCGCTTGCAGTGGCTGCACCAGCTTGCAGTGAAAAGCGCGACATCGCTCGTGCGCGGTGCACGGGCAGCGCTGACTCTGCCCTGCGCGCTTTTCTCGAGTTGCTCACGAAATCGCAACACTTCGGCAGGTAGCGGGCTCGAAGGCAGGTTGCGAAACTCGAGCGTGTCGCCACGCGCTCTATTGGCGGGCGGCTTGTCGCTGTAAGTGATTTCGCCGTCTGGACCGACCACCTTGTAAACGGTGTCGCCGCTCGCCGGTGCAGGGAGCGCGAGACCGATGATGGTCACTGCGCGCAGCAGGTGCTGGGTACGCTCCGGAAAGACGAACCGCGGGCCTCGCACTGTCGGCATCTAGATCACCTCGAAGTACCGCTTCAGTTCCCAGTCGGTCACCGCGTCCTGCCACTGCCGCCACTCCCAGTCGCGCGTGGCGGCGAAATGGTCGACGAAGATATCGCCGAACCAGTCGCGCGCGACATCGCTGCGGCGGAAGATCTCGGTCGTTTCCAGCAGCGATCTCGGCGCGCGCGGCGTGTTCTCCGATCCCTGATTGGTGCCGGTGATCGGCGGCGCGGTGAGTTTCAGTTTTTTCTCGATGCCGTGCAGGCCGGCGGCCAGCAGCGCTGCCACCGCCAGATATGGATTGATATCGGCGCCCGGACAGCGCGTTTCGAGCCGCGTGCTTTTCGGCGAACCGGGAATGACGCGAAAGCTCGCGGTG
>JBGSWY010000020.1:0-1748 GCA_041751715.1 Burkholderiaceae bacterium | reverse complement strand
GCCTTCGATAACCACCTGCATCACGAGGCAACGGCCAGCCGCCGTGATGTAGCCGGTCTTTTGCAGCCCGATCTCCCATTCGGGATTGTCGGTCAGCCGATTCGTGTTGCGGTAACTGACGGTGCGCTTGCCGACCGGCAGGTCGAGTTCGCCGCTGACCGAATACTCGCGAATGACGTCGTGCTCGTAGGCGGCTATCACCAGGCGCACCAGATCGCTCGCGCTTGACCGGTTCTCCGACGACAAGCCGGTGGGGTCGGCAAAATGCGAGTCGTCCATGCCGAGCAGGCGGGCTTTCGCATTCATCGCCTCGACGAATCGTTTGATACCGCCGGGATAGGTGCGGCCCAGCAATTGCGCCGCGCGATTCTCAGACGACATTAGTGCCAGGTGCAGCGCGGTGCCTCGCGTCATTTCAAGCCCGGGACTCAGCCTCGAGCGGATGCCGGCCCTGACCAGTTCGTCGCGCGTCACCTTGAACTCTTCCTCGAGCGGCAGATTGGCTTCAACCGTGACCAGCGCGGTCATCAGCTTGGTGATCGAGGCAATCGGCAGGACAGCGTCCTCGTTCTTCGCAAACAGCACTTCGTTGGTGTCCTGATCGACCACGAGCGCGACCGATGATCTCAGATCGAGCGGGTCATCGCCGCGATGCAGCCCTGCCAGGTGGCCCTCGGAAGGACGCACGATGCGCGCGATCAGCGGCTTTTTCTTGCGCGTCGACTTGATCTTGGCGCGACCTGCGGGAATCGTGCCGCGCACCCGCTTGGTCGCTTTCGCTTTGCTGATGGTCTTTGCGGGCTGCGCCTTGGCGGCCGGCTTCGAGGCGGAGGTGCGCGCGCTCGCTTGCTGGGCGCCCGCGGACACCGCGAACACGCAACCGACGATCAGTACCGCGACGATTGAACGCAATCTGGCCCCCGCTGCAACGCGCCCCGCATCAAGCATTCGATTCAATGCTCACGTCCCACCTATCCATCTGTGCAAGCAGACCACAACTCGATGATTACTTACGCCCGTTAATCGGCGTAAACACCGGCTTTCTTGATGACCGGCCCCCACTTTTCAGTTTCGCTTTTCAGATGAGACGCCAACGCGGCAGGAGTGATCCGATCGACCGGATACACCGTCGCGCCTAGATCGTTCATGCGCTTGCGGAAGTCCGCGTCCTTCGATGCTTCCTGCATCGCAGCCACCAGCTTGTCGACTGCGGCTTTCGGCGTGCCCTTCGGCGCGTAGACACCGTGCCAGATGCCGACTTCGAAACCCTGGAGGCCGGCTTCCTGCATCGTCGGCAAATCGGGCAACGTCGGCACGCGCTTGGCGCTGGTCACCGCATACGCCTTGACCGTACCGCCCTTGATCTGGGGCGTGGTGTTGGTGGTCTGGTCGCAGAGGAAGTCGACCTGCTTGCCGAGCAGCGCATTGATGGCGTCGGCGGTGCCCTTGAAAGGAACCGTCGTGAAGTCGCTCTCGATCGCGCTCTGGAACATCAGCCCGCACAGATGCGACGCAGCGCCAAGCCCGGCATTCGCCATGTTCAACTTGGCCTTGTTCGCCTTGGCATAAGCGACAAATTCACGGAAATCCTTGGCCGGAAAATCTGAGCGGGCAATCATCGTCATGGGCACATCGACGATCAGGCCGATCAATTCAAAATCGGTTTGCGGGTTGTAGGCGAGCTTGCGATACAGCGCCGGTGCCGTCGACATGCCGATGTGATGCAGCAGCACCGTGTAGCCATCGGG
>JBGSWY010000019.1:0-2967 GCA_041751715.1 Burkholderiaceae bacterium | reverse complement strand
CGGCTGGATGTGAACGGCATCGTCCTTGTTGCCAAGCGGCGCCGGATTCAGCTTCTTCAGATTCTCTATCGCGCGCAAAACGATGCCATTCTTGTCGGGGCCTTTGGCATCTGGCAGATCGAACAAAACGACCGGCACTTTCGCGTTGACGCAATGCGCCGCGATCTGCGCGCCCATCACGCCGGCGCCAAGCACGGCGACTTTTCTCACCACAAAGTTATTCATCAAAAACTCTCCGCCGGCAGTTCCATCAGGTTCTTGACACCCGATCGCGCGGTGCTAATGCGCGATGCGGTTTCCGGCAGCAGGCGCTCGAAGTAGAAGCGTGCAACCGCCAGCTTGTTGCGATAAAACGGATCGACGTTGTCGCCGTCTGCCTTGACGCGCGCCAGCGCCACCTTCGCCATCCTCGCCCAGAAATACGCATACACCAGGTGCCCGATGATGCGCAGATAGTCGACTGCCGCGCCGCCGGCTTCATCCTGATTGGCGAACGCCTTCATGCCGATCTCGGTCGTGAGCTTCGTCACCTTGTCGCCGAGATCGGCCAGCGGCGTCAAGAACTCGTTCATCTCGCCGCCGTCACTTGTACCGGTGCCGTTCTCCTCGATGAAGTCGGTGATCAGCTTGCCGAACGCCTTCAGCTTGGCGCCGTTATCCATCAGCACCTTGCGGCCAAGCAGATCGAGCGACTGGATCGTGTTGGTGCCTTCGTAAATCATGTTGATGCGCGCGTCGCGCACGAACTGCTCCATGCCCCACTCGCGAATGTAGCCATGGCCACCGAGCACGCCAAGGCAGTCCGACGCACAGTTGAATCCGTTGTCCGTCATGAATGCTTTCACGATCGGCGTCATCAACGCCATCATGTCGGCGGCGAATTTCCGTTCCTCCTCATC
The DNA here is from genome assembly GCA_041751715.1 of Burkholderiaceae bacterium. Lineage (GTDB taxonomy): Bacteria > Pseudomonadota > Gammaproteobacteria > Burkholderiales > Burkholderiaceae_F > JACCZX01. The sequence goes on along the minus strand of JBGSWY010000019.1, from coordinate 2,068 downwards.
AGGATGCGACTGCAGATCCGCCATCAGCGCGACCCAGTACGCGAAAGCGCGGCCGCCTTCGGCGTACGCGCGCGCGGTAAGCAACACGCGGCGCGTGTCGGCGTGCACGATGATCGGATCGGCAGGCTTGTCCGGCGCTTTGACGCCCGATAGCGATCGACCCTGCAGGCGGTCCTTCGCATACGCCGCGGCGTTCTGATAAGCCACTTCGGTCAGGCCGAGTCCATGAACGCCGACACCGAGCCGCGCGCCGTTCATCATCGTGAACATCGCGTTAAGGCCCTTGTTCGGCGCCCCGATCAACCAGCCGCTGGCCTGATCCAGGTTAATCTGGCACGTCGCGCTGCCGTTGATTCCCATCTTGTGTTCGATGCCACCGCAGTACAGGCCGTTGCGCGCGCCGACCTTGGCATCTGCGCCGGCGCCGTCGGGCAGGAACTTCGGCACGATGAACAGCGAAATGCCCTTGGTCCCCTGCGGCGCGTCCGGCAGGCGGGCGAGCACAAGATGAATGATGTTCTCGGCCAGATCGTGCTCGCCCGCGGTAATGAAGATCTTTGCACCGGTCAGGCGATAGCTGCCATCGGCCTGCGGCTCAGCCTTGGTGCGTATCAATCCAAGATCGGTCCCGCATTGCGGCTCGGTCAGGCACATCGTGCCGGTCCACTGGCCGGACGTGAGCTTCGACAGATAGACATTCTTCTGCTCGTCACTACCGTGCAGTAACAGGCACTCGCTGGCCCCGATCGTGAGCCCGGCATACGACGCCCACGCCTGATTGGTCGAATACTGCATCTCATAGAACGCGATCTGCAGCAAATGCGGCAAGCCCTGGCCGCCGAATTCGGTCTCGCCCGCCAGTCCCGGCCAGCCAGCGGCGCAGAAAGCTTCGTACGCCTGCTTGAAGCCTTGCGGCGTCTTTACTGCCCGGGCTGCGGCGTCGTACGTGCAGCCTTCGGCGTCACCCGACTGGTTGATCGGCAACAACAGGTCTTCGCAGAACTTGCCGGCCTGTTCGACGACCTGATTGATCGTGTCGACATCGATCTCCGCATGCTGCGGCAGCGCCTTTAAGTGTTCGACGGCGCCCAACACTTCGTGCATCACGAACTGCTGGTCACGCAGCGGGGCTTTGTAAATCGGCATTGCAACTCCTATTGAATTTTCGTAAGACGCACGCTATCGATCAGACGGTGCAGGCCGGCTCGAGCTCGTTTCGCGCTGTCGGCCGAGCGCAGCAGGCGTGCGTCCTGGTGCATTGCAAGCATCAGTCCGTAAATTTCGAACACCAACTGATGCGCATCGGCATCCGCCTTCAGATGCCGTTCCGCCACCGCCTGCCGGATCGCCTTTAGCAGCTCGCGCTTCCAGCCGGTAATGATCGAAACCATCTCGGCGCGCAGTGGTCCGGGCCGATCGTCGTATTCGACGGCGCCGGCGATCATGATGCAGCCGCGTGTCATTTCGCGCGCCAGGAACGCAACCCATCGATCGAGAATCGCTTCCAGCCGGGGCAGGCCGCGCGGTTTCGCCACCGCCGGCCGCAGCACTTCATCGACGAAGCGATGCACGTATTCCTTCAACACGGCAAGCTGCAGGTCTTCGCGCGAGCCGAAATGGGCGAACACGCCGCTCTTGCTCATCTGCATCTGCTCGGCGAGTACGCCGATCGTCAGGCCTTCGAGACCGTCGCGGCTGGCAGTCTCAAGCGCGGCTTGCACAATCATCGCGCGTGTCTTCTCGCCCTTGCGCACCGGGGATGAAACAGACGAAGCAGATTCGGCGATCGCCATCGAGGAACCAGAAAATCGAACGGTCGTACTATTCCAGAGACCATCGCGGCGAGTCAACCCGTGCTTTAGAGCGCGACCCCCAGAATCACGCCTCGAACCGCTGCGCGACGTAATCGACGAACAGCCGGACTTTCAGCGACAAATGCCGGCGACTGGGATAGACCGCCCAGATCTCGGCAGTCGCCGCTTCGAAGCCAGGCAGCAGGCGCTCGAGCCGGCCCGCGGCAATCGCGTCGCCGACCACAAAGTCGGGCTCGCAGATGATGCCCAGCCCC
>JBGSWY010000018.1:0-4409 GCA_041751715.1 Burkholderiaceae bacterium | reverse complement strand
GCCCGCCCCCCGCGGGGGCACGCGATCAGCTCGGGGCGGCCCGGCGCTCATCGCTAGCGCGCGACCCATGGCAGCGATGCGTCGGCAGTCCTGCGCTGCAGGATGCGTTCGAAATGCGCGGGGTCGTGCGGAGTGAGCAGGTGCGCGGGGCGCGGCAGATAGTAGTCGTACAAGCGGGAGATCCAGAATCGAAGCGCCGCGGCGCGTAATGATGTGCGCCAGCATTCGTGCTCATCCTCGTTCAGCGGCCGCACCGCATGGTACGCATCGAGCAGGGCTTGTGCCTGCGCCGGTGCGAACTCGCCGGTGGCCGGCACGATGCACCAGTCGTTCATCGTCACCGCAAGGTCGAACAGCCAGATCGAGCAGCCGGCAAAGTAGAAATCGATCACGCCGCCGATGCGATCCACCTCTCCATCGCGCACCAGCAGCACATTGTCGCGAAACAGATCAGCGTGAATCGGACCGGTCGGCAGTTTTTCGAAGCGTGCGCTGCGAAAGAACGAATCCTGGAATATCAGTTCCTCTGCCAGGGCGTGCACGACATCATCCGGAACATAGGGCTCGAGTTTCGGCACTACGGCCTTCCACCAGCCAATGCCTCGCAAATGCGGTTGAAACGGCTCGAAGTCTTCTCCAGCCAGATGCATGCGGGCCAGGAACTCGCCCACCATTGCGCACTGTGCCGCGGTCGGATCCGCCGTCGCTTTGCCGGGCAAGCGGGTCACCAGTGCCGCCGGCTTGCTCTTCAGTTCAGCCAGCAGCGCGCCGCTGCGAGTCGGCTGCGGCTCGGGCACGGGCAGCTTCTTGTGCGAAAGATGACGCATCAGCTGCAGGTAAAACGGCAACTGTTTACTCGTCAACCGCTCGAAAACGGTCAGCACGTAGCGACCGCGATCGGTGGTCACGAAATAATTCGTGTTTTCAATCCCGGTGTGGATGCCCCGCAGATCGACCAGCTCTCCCAGAGAGAAGTGGCTCAAAAATGCGTTGACTTCGGCGCGCGATAGCGCGGTGAACACCGCCATCGCGAAGGATCGCTAGTTCGCGGGCTTGGCAGGAGCAGACGGCGGAGCAGGAGGGGCTATTGGTGTCGGTGCGGGCCGGCCGAACTCGAAGCGGAAAAAGTTGGGTACCGAGAGTCCCGGAGTCATCTGCGTCGTTCCGAACGGCTGCCTGCCTTCACGATTCGTCATCGTGTAGCTGCGCGTGGAACCGGCTGGCGTCACGATCACTTCGCTGATGCGATTCGAAGTACGCAGTTGCTCGATACGCGTCGTGTTCGCGCTGTCATCGCGCTCGATCCTGGCGTCTTCTTGAGTACCTGCGGGCGCCGGCTGCAGAGCTTCTTCGATACTCGCCGGCTTGACCGCCTTGAGTTCGCGCGCATCGATCGCCTGGCGCTCGGCCGGCGACAGATTGATCGTGGAGCGCGGCTTGGCCGGCCCTGGTTTTGCGGCCTTGTTCTCTGCCGGTGTCAGCGGCAAAAGCGGCGGCGGAGGCGGCGCACTGGTGGTCTGCGCATGCGCCAGCGTCGAAAGGAACAGCACTGAGAATGCAACGGCTCTCATCTCAAACCTCGCGCGTGTTTCAACGTCACTTCCAAGCGATGCAAATTCTATAGATAAAGCATCTGTTCGCGCTCGCTTGCCATCTGCGAAAAGCCGCGCGCATCATAAAAATCGAATATTGCGTTGACCACCGCGTCGCTGTCATCGACGATCGTCAGCATGTCCAGGTCCGACGCCGCGATCATTCCTTCGGCGACCAGGGTATTACGCATCCAGTCGATCAGGCCGCTCCAGAAGCTCGAACCCACCAGCACCAGAGGCATGGCCTTGCCCTTGCCGGTCTGCATCAAGGTCAGCGCTTCCGACAGTTCATCGACCGTGCCGAAGCCGCCCGGCATCACGACATAGGCCGCCGCATATTTGACGAACGCGACCTTGCGCGCGAAGAAGTGGCGAAAGCGCAGAGAGATGTCCTGGTACTGATTACCGTACTGCTCGAACGGCAACTCGATATTCAGCCCGACCGACGGCGATGCGCCTTCGAAAGCACCACGGTTGGCCGCTTCCATGATGCCCGGCCCGCCGCCACTGATCACGGCAAATCCCGCGTCCGACAGTTTGCGTGCGATTTCAACTGTCAGTTGATACATAGGCGCATCGGGCATCGAGCGTGCACTGCCGAAGATCGACACCGCGGGCCGGATTTCGGACAGTCGCTCGGTCGCCTCGACGAACTCTGAAATAATTCCCCACAGGTGCCACGATTCCCGCGCCTTCTGACTGGTGGCGCGCTCCGGCATGGTCACCGCGCGAAGGCTCGGGATGTTTTTTCGATGATCGAGCACAGTGCTCTCCAAGTGAAATAATGAAAACCCTGCTGCTGGTCGACGCTTCCAGCTACTTATACCGCGCATTCCACGCGCTGCCCGACCTGCGCACGTCGAGCGGCGAGCCGACCGGCGCGCTCCGCGGCTTCATTTCGATGCTGAATGTGCTGCGCCAGCAAGTCGAAGCGGATCACCTCGCCTGCGTCTTCGATGCCAAAGGTAAGACTTTCCGCGACGACCTTTATTCCGAATACAAGGCGAATCGGGCCGCAATGCCGGACGATCTCGCGCGGCAGATTGAGCCGATTTATGAGGCGGTGCGCGCGCTGGGCTGGCCGATCATCGAAATCCAGGGTATCGAAGCCGATGACGTGATCGCGACCCTTGCGCGCTGCGCCAGCGAGCAGAACTTTCGCACGGTGGTGTCGACCAGCGACAAGGACCTGGCGCAACTGGTCAACGAGCAGGTGACGCTGGTCAACACGATGAGCAACGAGACGCTCGACATCGACGGCGTCAATCGGAAATTCGGGGTACCGCCCGAGCGCATCATCGACTATCTGGCCCTGGTCGGCGACAGCGTCGACAACGTGCCCGGGGTTGACAAGGTCGGGCCGAAGACTGCGGCCAAGTGGCTGCACGAGTACGGCTCGCTCGACGGTGTGGTTGCGAACGCCGCTGCGATAAAAGGAGTCGTCGGCGAGAATCTCCGTAAGGCGCTGCCCTGGCTGCCGACGGCGCGCGAGCTGGTCACGATCCGCAACGACTGCGACCTGGGTGAGCAGTGCCGGTCGATCGAAGCACTGGCGGTGCAACCGCAGGAGGTCGAGAAGCTGCGCGAGCTGTACACGCGATTCGAGTTCAAAGCCTATCTGCGCGAAATGGACAGCGCCGCCGTGGCGGCCGCGATCAACGGCGCGCCGCCGCCATCGGCGGCGGTAGCCAGGCCGGAGACCCACTACGAAGCCGTTTTGTCGCACGAGCAGCTTGAAGCGTGGCTGGCGAAAATAGGCTCGGCCCAGTTGACGGCGCTCGATGTGGAAACCACGTCGCTCGACCCGATGACGGCACAGCTGGTCGGGATTTCGCTGTCGATCGAGCCGCTGCACGCCTGCTACGTCCCGCTGGCACACCGGTATCCGGGCGCGCCGCCGCAGCTCGCACTGAACGATGTGCTCGAGCAGCTTCGGCCGTGGCTCGAAAGTCCGCATCAACGCAAGGTCGGTCACAACACCAAGCACGACATGCACGTTTTTGCGAATCACGGCATCCGGCTGGCCGGCATCGCGCACGACACGCTGCTGCAATCGTACGTGCTCGAACCGCATCGTAACCACGACATGGATTCGCTGGCGGAACGGCATCTCGGCCGCAGGACGCTGACGTATGTCGAGGTGTGCGGCAAAGGTGCCAGCGAGCTTTGCTTCGACGAAGTCGCAATTGACCGCGCCACCGAATACGCAGGTGAGGATGCCGAAGTCAAGCTGGCGCTGAATGAGACCCTATGGTCGCGGATCGAGGCCGACAAAAAGCCGCGTTTCGTTTACGAGCAGATCGAGCTGCCGACCTCGCAAGTGCTGTTCGAGATGGAACGGACCGGAGTTCTGATCGACCGCGACCTGCTGAATGCGCAGAGCCGTGAGCTCGGCGCGCGCCTGGCGCGGCTCGAATCGAGCGCGTTCGAGATCGCCGGCCAGCCTTTCAATCTCGGCAGCCCGAAGCAGATCGGCCAGATTCTGTTCGGCAAGCTGGCGCTGCCAGTGATGAAGAAGACGGTCAGCGGCGCGCCATCGACCGATGAGGAAGTGCTCGAGAAGCTGGCGCTGGATTACCCGCTGCCGAAAATTTTGCTCGAGCATCGCGGACTATCGAAGCTTAAATCCACGTATTGCGACAAGCTGCCCGCGACTGCCGATCAACACGGCCGCGTGCATACGAACTACGGTCAGGCCATCGCCGTAACCGGGCGTTTGTCGTCCAGCGATCCCAACCTGCAGAACATTCCGATCCGCACCGCAGAAGGGCGCCGCATCCGCGAGGCGTTCATCGCGCCCGCAGGCCACCGCATCGT
>JBGSWY010000017.1:0-2441 GCA_041751715.1 Burkholderiaceae bacterium | reverse complement strand
GGCATCAGCAGCGCCAGCGTGCCGGCCACCGCCAGCAGCGCAGCGGCGAAGCCGCGCGAATAGCCACGCTGCACCATCGCCGGAATGACCAGCGAGCCGATCGCCGCGGTGTCGGCGATCGCCGAGCCTGATACACCGCCGAACATCAGACACGATGCCACCGTGACGACGCCCAGACCGCCGGGCAAGAAGCCGAACAGCGCGCGCGCAAATTCGACGATACGCTTGCCGATGCCGCCGCTCGCCAGGATCTCGCCGGCGAAGATGAATAACGGCACCGCGATCAGGATGTAGGGCTCGACCCCGCCGAGGAATGACAGGAAGATCGATTCCAGCGGATGGCTCAGGCTCGCCACCACAATGGCGCCGACCGTGGTGGCCAGCAGCGCGTAAAACAAGGGAACGCCGGCGAGCGCGATCGCAAAGAATGAGGCGAACAGCAGCGCGGGCAACATCTCAGTGGCCGGGCCAGCGCTCGGCGCGAGTTCTGCCGCGCGCGATCTGCATCAGGTCCCACACGACAAAGGCGAGCATCGCGGCGCAGCCGACCGGCATGCCGAGGTACTGGAACGACATCGGAACCTGCAGCACGCTCAACTGATTGCCCCAGCCGGCGTTCACCAGATTCATTCCGTAGAAGATCAGCAGCACCAGCACTGTGATCGCGACGCCATCGATCGCAGCATCGGCCCAGAGGCGCTTTGTGCCGTCGAGCTTGTCGACGAATTCGGTGATAGTCATGTGCGCGCCGCGGCGTGCCGCGGCCGCTCCGCCGAGAAACGTGACCCACACCATCAGCAGCTCGGCGAGCTCGGTCACCCACGCAAAGTCGAGCGCGACCATGCGCAGCACCACGTTGGTGAACACCAGCACGATCATCGTTGCGCCGATCAGCACGATCGCAGCGTCGACCGCCTGGCCGAGCCAGCGCATCGATGCCGGCGCCGGTGGTCCGGGCGGCAGCAGGCCATGTCTGGTCCGTGCTGCGGCACGCGCCGACTCAAAGTCGCGCGCGTGCTGGCCGAGACCGGGTGACAGCTCCGGTTCGCTCATCGAACGAGCACGGGCCCTTTACTTCGTGCTTTTGCGCACGGCGTCTGCGTCGGATAGCAAAGCGTCCACATCGGCGCCGTATTTTTCCTTCGCCTTTGCATACGCCGGCTGCACTGCGGCGCGGAACGGCGCCAGATTCGGTGTCGCGATCTTTGCGCCCTTGGCCTTCATCTCGGCGATCTGGCGTTCCTGACCGGAGCGGATCTCCTTGCGAATCCACACCGCGGTTTCCTGCGCTGCCTTGGTGATCCCTTCGCGATCGGCAGGCGAAAGCTTTTGCCAGGTCTTTTCCGAAATCGTCAACGGAATCGGGCTGTAGACGTGGCGCGTCAGCGTGACGTTCGGCGCGACTTCATAAAACTTGTTGGCGAAGATCGTATCGATCGGATTTTCCTGTCCTGCCACCGTGCCCTGCTGGATCGCCAGATAGACCTCGGGCAGCGGCATGATCTGCACGTTGAATCCCATCGCCTCGAGGGTCCAGCGCATCATCTCGTTCGGAAACGTGCGCAGCTTCTTGCCCTTGGCATCGGCCGGCGAAGCGAGCGGTTCCTTGGTGGTCATGTCGCGAAATCCGGCTTCCCATGTCGCGAGGAAGCGAAATCCTTTGTCCGGCGCCTTGGCGAACTGCGCTTGCAGCCACTTCGAGTTGTCGTACAGGTTCCAGCCCTGCTCGAAGTTTTCGACCAGATACGGCAGCATCGTCAGATTCAGCGTCGGCAGATGAGTGGCGTAGCTGCCGGTCGACGAGACCGTGAAGTCGATGCCGCCGATTTGCAGTTGTTCGATTGCCTTCGGATCGTTGGCCAGTTGGCCGGCAGGAAACACCTGCACTTTGTAGCGGCCCTGCGTGTTCTGCTCGACTGCCTTTGCGAACAGCAGCGCGGCCGCGTTGCGCGCGCCGCCGGGCTGGTCGGTGTGGCTGAACTTCAACGTGGTCTGAGCGTGCGCTGTTGCGCTGACGCTCAGTGCGAGTGCTGCCGCTGCGAGCGTCGACAGAAAAGATGTGGTGCGTTTCATGATGTCTCCTCTTGTAGTGATGATTGGCACGAGGCCGGGCGAAACGTCGGCGCAATCGGACGCTCCTGTGGATCGAACTGATCGAGTTCAATGCGTCGGCCTTCCGCGTGCGAGCGATAGGCCGCTTCCTGCACTTGCAGATTCACGAGATACGCGCGCGCTGTGTTCTCGAGCGCAGCGCCATGCAGCAAATGCTGCACGACATGGCGTTGCAGCGCCTCGCATGCGCCGCCGCCGAAGGTGTCGGTCGGGCCGCGTTGGTAGCGATGTTCGCGCTCGTCGGCATGGTGGGGTTTGAACCAGAGCCGCGCGTCGCCGTCGAGCCGCAACACGCCGCCGCTGCCTTCGAGCCACAGCTCGCCCATCGT
>JBGSWY010000016.1:0-6357 GCA_041751715.1 Burkholderiaceae bacterium | reverse complement strand
GCTCGTCAACTTCAATCACCTTCGAATACAGCAGTTCCGGCAGCACGATCTTCCGGTCGAACAGCCGTGGCCGGTTCTGGTATGCAATCCGCAGCGCATCGCGAAATCCGCGCGTTACCACCAGCACGGTCGGCTCGCCCTTGCGCTCGAGCAGCGCATTGGTCGCCACCGTGGTCCCCATCTTCACCGCTTCAATCTGATCGACCGGTATCGGCGCGTTCGCCGCCACCCCGAGCAGGCGCCGAATACCGGCAATCGCCGCGTCGTCGTACTGCTCCGGGTCATCTGACAACAGCTTGTGTGTCACCAGCGTGCCGTCCGGCCGGCGGGCCACGACGTCCGTAAATGTGCCGCCGCGGTCGATCCAGAATTGCCAGCCTGGTGCCATTGCTCGATGAACGCCGCTACAGCGAGGTCGCAGCGCGCGCCGCCTGGTCGTACATTCCCGACAGGAAGCGAAGAAACGCCGCGAGCTCGCCAAGCCGTTCGTTGCTGCTGCGCTCCTTGCCGATCGCGGCCACCAGGCACGCCTCGCGCACTTCGCGGTAACGCTCGATGTAGCGCTGGCCGGTGGTGCTGGCAGCGAACAGCACTTCCTTGCCGCGCCGTTCGCCGTCAACCAGCTTCATCGCCACGAGTTTTTTCAATGCGTACGACACTACATGCGTGTCTTCTATGTTCAGCATGAAGCAGATGTCCGCCAGTTTCTTCTCACGCCCGCGGTGATGGACGTGATGCAGCAGCAGCACTTCAAGCGTCGTCATGTCCTTCAGGCCCGCGGCCGACATGCACCGCACGACCCAGCGGTTGAACGCGTTGCCGGCGAGGATCAATCCAAACTCGAATTCGGACAGCTGCTGGCTGCCAGCCGACATCAGATGCGCCGACGAAACGAACAATCGCGGGGCGACCGGCGCCGCTGAGCTTCGGCGTATGCTCGCTGCACGTCCGGCGTTTTCGCGGCGCGGCGGCACTGAAACCGAGCGCACCGCGGACCGATTGCTTTTCTTCATTTTGCCGGCGATTTATCGATAATTTGTTGACATGCTAGACCGTGCTTGATATGTTGGCAATGCCAGTCGCATCGTTCCGGCCGCGGCCATCTTCGAGGAGCCTCATGAAACGTCATCCAGTGATTGTTGCCGCCTGCGCGGCGGTGCTGTCTTTAGCTGCACCGTACGCAGCGGCGCAGACCAAGTGGGATCTCCCGGCGGGTTACCCGGCCGGCAATCCGCATACGCAGAACCTGACCCAGTTCGCCGCCGATGTTGCGAAAGCGACCGGTAACAAGATGACGATCACCGTGCATCCCAACGGCTCGCTGTTCAAGGCGCCCGAGATCAAGCGCGCGGTGCAAACCGGGCAGGCCCAGATCGGCGAAGTGCTGATGAGCCTGCTGGAGAACGAGAACCCGTTGTTTGGCGCCGATGCCATCCCGTTTGTCGCTACCGGTTTCGATGCGTCGTGGAAGTTGTGGCAGGCGCAGCGTCCGGTGGTCGAGAAGGTTCTCGCCGCACAGGGGATCCGTTTGCTGTACGCCGTGGCATGGCCACCGCAAGGCATCTATACCAAGAAGCCGCTCGCATCGGTCGCCGACATGAAGGGCCTCAAATGGCGTGCGTACAACCCGGCCACCACGCGCATTGCGCAAATGGTCGGCGCACAGCCGCTGACAATTCAGGCGGCCGAGCTGTCGCAGGCGCTGTCGACCGGCGTGGTCGATTCGTTCATGTCATCCGGCGCCACCGGCGTCGATTCCAAGGTCTGGGAAAACCTGATGCACTTCGCGACCGCCGATGCGTGGTTGCCGAAGAACATGGTGATCGTCAACCAGAAGGAATTCGACAAGCTGGACCAGGCGACCCAGGACGCCATTCTGGCGGCAGCGAAGGCAGCCGAGGAGCGTGGCTGGAAGCGCATGCGCGAATACACGACCGAATCGCTGGCGGCATTGCGCACCAACAAGATGACGGTGTACGAGCCGAGCGCGTCGTTCAAGGCGGAGCTGACGAAGCTGGGTGAGCCGATGCTGAACGACTGGCTGACCAAGGCGGGTGCCGACGGGCAGGCCATCATCAACGCGTATCGCAAATAATCGATTACCCAGCCGCCTCACTCGAGGCGGCTTTTTTTCGGGCCTAAGGATTGGCGATGCGTGCGCTGCTCGATGGGCTGTTCAAGCTGCTGGGCGCACTCGGTGCCTTCTTCATTCTCGCCACGTTGACGATACAAGTGATCGGCATCGTGCTGCGCGCGCTCGGTTACTCAATGGCGGGCGCTGACGCGTACGCCGGTTACTTCCTCGCAGCAGGCTCGTTCCTCGCCCTCGGCCACGCGCTGCGCAAGGGCGACCACATCCGCGTCAGCCTGATTCTGCAGCGCCTGCACGGTCGTGCCCGCTGGTGGATGGAAGTCTTGTGTTTGGCCATCGCTTCCGCGCTCAGCGTGTACTTCGCGTGGTTCTCGGCCAGGCTGGTGTGGGGCTCGTACGTATTCAATGACATTTCGCAGAACGTGGACGCCACACCGTTGTGGATTCCGCAGTTGTCGATGGCGATCGGCCTCACGGGGCTCGCACTGGCGTTTGTCGAGCAGCTGGTGATCACCGTGGTTACGCGCGAACTTCCGCCTGCAGTGAACGAAGTAGCGCACGTCGAGTAGCGGTCGATGGGCACACTGATTGCGTTTTTGCTGATCGTCGCGCTGTTCGTCATTCTCGGCGCGGGCGTATGGATCGGCATTGCGGTGCTCGGTGTCGCGTTCATCGGCATGGAGCTGTTCACTACGCGCCCGGCCGGCGATGCGCTGGCGCTGACGGTATGGGGCTCGCTGTCGAGCTGGACGTTGACCGCCCTGCCGCTGTTTATCTGGATGGGCGAGATTCTGCTGAAGACGCGGCTGTCGGAGGGCATGTTTCGTGGTCTCGCGCCATGGCTGCAATGGCTGCCCGGTCGGCTGCTGCATACGAATATCATAGGCTGCACGATCTTCGCCGCGGTGTCGGGTTCGTCTGCGGCCACGTGCGCGACGATCGGCAAGATCACGCTGCCCGAACTGGCGAAGCGCAACTATCCCGAGCAGATCTCGATCGGCTCGCTGGCCGGCGCCGGCACGCTCGGGCTGCTGATTCCGCCGTCGATCATCATGATCGTCTACGGAGTTGCGGCCGACGTGTCGATCGGCAAGCTGTTCATCGCGGGTGTGATTCCGGGCCTGATGCTGGCCGCGTTGTTCATGGGGTACACGATGTTCTGGGCGCTGCGCCACCCCGCCAGCATCCCGCCGGCCGATATCAGGCTCGGCTTTACGCAGAAGCTGGCCGAATCGAGGCACCTGATTCCAGTAATGGGATTGATCCTGGTTGTGCTCGGCTCGATCTACCTCGGCGTCGCCACCGCCACTGAAGCCGCTGCACTTGGAGTGGTGGGAGCCCTGGTGCTGTCTGCCTTCCAGCGCACGCTGACCTGGAAATCGTTCACCGAATCTCTGATGGCGGCCACGCGGCTGTATTGCATGATCGCGCTGATCCTGGCGGGCTCCGCGTTTCTCGCGCTGTCGATGGGCTTTATCGGTCTGCCGCGACAGCTGGCCGAAACGATTGGCGCACTGAACCTTCCGCCCTTCGGGTTGATCATGCTGTTGATGGTGTTCTTTATCGTGCTGGGTTGTTTTCTCGATGGCATCTCGATGGTGGTGCTGACGATGGCCGTGTTGCTGCCGACGCTGCAGACGGCGGGCATCGATCTGCTGTGGTTCGGCATCTTCATCGTGGTGGTCGTAGAAATGGCGCAGATCACGCCGCCGGTGGGGTTTAATCTGTTCGTCCTGCAGGGTATGACCAAGCTTCAGATCAACACAATCGCGGTGGCGGCGTTTCCCTATTTTCTGATGATGTTGGTGGCGGTGTTGGCGATCTGGTTCTTTCCTGGGCTCGTCACTTATCTGCCCTCGCAGATGAAGCTTTGAGAAGCTATCTCATGGGCCCCATGAGCCGCGTTGCCTCCAAGACGGGATGGATGGTAGGCGTCGTGACGACGGCTAGGTTAGACACCTTGCCTAGGAGCGCAACGACGCAGACGCCCGTCTTGGTGGCAACCCTCCGGGAGCGGGGTGCGCGCGGCGCAGCGCGTTGTTGCCTCGTCCTGGTGTGTATCAACACACGGCGTCCTCGGCGCCTAGCCCTGCGCCGCTCATCACGGCCTGTGGCCGTGATGGCTCAAAACGCCCATCGGGCCCGCAGCCGCAAGCGGCTGCTCGACCCCGCTCGCGGTCATGCGGGCCTATGAGATAGCGTCTCCATGCACGTGGTCGTCATCGGCGCCGGGATCATCGGCGTCTGCACCGCTTACTACCTGCGCCGCGACGGGCATGACGTGACCGTGGTCGAGCGCCGCTCGGGCGTGGCGCAGGAAACAAGTTTTGCCAATGCCGGCGTGATGGCGCCCTCTTACGTAGCGCCGTGGTCGCAGCCGGGAATGCCGGCCAAGGTGCTTTCCTATCTGTTCAAGGCGGAAGCGCCGATCGTGTTCCGGCCGTCGCTCGACCCTGCTCTATGGCGCTGGATCGTGCGCTGGCTCGGCCAATGCCGGCTTGAGCGATTTACGCGTAACAAGGCGCGCATGCAGCGCCTCGCGTTCTACAGCCAGTCGGAGCTGCGAGCATTGCGTGCGCTGCATCAGCTCGAGTACGAGCAGGCCGCCGGATACCTTCAATTGTTTCGCGCCGAGAAAGAGGTCGAGCAATCCGCCGTCACGCGCAAAATGCTGACCGAGCTCGGCGTTGCGCATTGGCTTCTTACCGCCGATGAGGCACGCACCCTCGAACCGGCGCTGCACGCGCCGACTCCGCTTGCCGGCGCGCTGCATCTGCCCGACGACGAGACAGGCAACTGTGCGTTCTTCGCACAGCAGCTCAAGGAGATCGCGATTCGTGACGGTGTCGAGTTTCGCTTCGGAATTACCGCGCAGTCATTGCACCTTGAACAGCAGCGAGTCAGCCAGGTGCAAACCGGGACCGCAGGGATTCGCGGCGATGCGTTTGTAGTTGCCGGGGGTATTGACAGCGTCCGCTTGTTGCGGCCGCTCGGTATTCGCCTGCCGATGCAGCCGGTCAAGGGGTATTCGGCAACTGCAGCCATCACCGCATTCGAACATGCGCCGTTCATCAGCGTGATGGATGAAACGTTCAAGGTCGCCATCACCCGGATGGGCAAACGCCTTCGCATCGCCGGCACTGCGGAGCTCGGCACGCGCGGCATGCAACTACGTGACGGCCCGCTGCGCACCTTGCTGAAGGTGGCGCAGGACTGGTTTCCCTACGCGGCGCCGTATACGAAGGCGCGCTTCTGGGTCGGCGCGCGCCCGATGCTGCCCGATGGCCCGCCGGTGCTGGGCAAGACCCCCATATCCAATCTGTACGTCAACACCGGACACGGCTCGACCGGGTGGGTGATGGCATGCGGCTCGGCGCGCGTGCTGGCCGATGTCATTGCGGGCCGAGCGCCGGCGATCGATCTCGATGGCCTGACACTGGATCGTTACGTGCAGTAGCCATGGGAACATCGCTGTACACGGTTGCCGAACTGCGCAAGATTGAGCAAAAGGCGCAGCGCGGACTGCCGGCCGGGACATTGATGGCACGCGCGGGTGCTGCCGTGGCCAACCGTATCGGCGCGGTGCACGCACCAGAGCCATCGTCGATAGGCGTCATCGCCGGCCCGGGTAACAACGGGGGCGACGGCTATGTCACGGCGACCGAATTGCGAGCCGCCGGACATTCCGTGACTTGCGTTCAACTGGCGGAACCGGTAACCGCCGAAGCGCGCAACGCTTTCGCCGCTTGGAAAGCGGCGGGTGGAGCTACGCATACGGAGCTACCTTCCGGCCAAGACTTTGACGTGATCGTCGATGCCCTACTCGGCCTTGGTCAAACGCGGCCGCTGCAAGGCGACCTGCTCGCTGGTGCGCAGTGGATCAACACGCAGCGCGCGGGGGTGGTGGCGATCGATGTGCCGAGCGGGCTCGATGCCGATCGCGGCAGCTGGATCGGCGGCGTCGAAGGCGTGAATGCCTCCTCAACAATCACGTTTATCGGCGACAAGCCCGGCCTGCGCACGGGAGACGGTATCGACGCTGCGGGCGCCGTCGTTCTCGAGACGCTCCGCGTTGAAACGGCGGCTTCGCGCACAACGCTGACTCATCCTTCCGACTTTCCGCTGATCACGGCACCGCGCCGGCGCAACACGCACAAAGGCAGCTACGGAAACGCACTGATCATTGGTGGCAACACAGGCATGGTCGGCGCCGCGCTGCTGGCGGCACGTGCAGCGCTCAGAATCGGCGCAGGTCGCGTGCTCGT
>JBGSWY010000015.1:0-6185 GCA_041751715.1 Burkholderiaceae bacterium | reverse complement strand
CCGTCGAGGTACTTGTTCATCAGCTCCTCGTTCGCTTCGGCCGCGGACTCGACCATCTTTTCGCGCCATTCACTGGCGACCTCAACCAGCTCAGGCGGGATGTCGATGTACTCGAACTTCATCCCCTTGCTGGCTTCGTCCCAGATGATGGCCTTCATCTTGACCAGGTCGACCACGCCGCGAAAACCTTCTTCGGCGCCGATGGGAATCTGGATCGGCACCGGGTTGGCCTTGAGCCGCAACTTCATCTGCTCGTAGACCTTGAAAAAATTGGCGCCGGTTCGGTCCATCTTGTTGACGAACGCGAGCCGCGGCACGCCGTACTTGTTGGCCTGCCGCCAGACGGTTTCAGACTGCGGCTGCACGCCGCCGACCGCGCAATACACCATGCACGCGCCGTCGAGCACGCGCATGCTGCGCTCGACTTCGATCGTGAAATCGACGTGACCCGGCGTGTCGATGATGTTGATGCGGTGCTCGGGGAACGACAAGTCCATGCCGCGCCAGAACGTCGTGGTCGCCGCCGACGTGATCGTGATACCGCGCTCCTGCTCCTGCTCCATCCAGTCCATCGTTGCGGCGCCTTCGTGCACCTCGCCGAGTTTGTGGTTCACCCCGGTATAGAACAACACGCGCTCAGTGGTCGTGGTCTTGCCGGCGTCAATGTGCGCCGATATTCCGATGTTCCGGTAGAGCTCGATAGGAGTCTTACGTGGCATAGAAAACGATAAATCCCAACTCAAGTTGCCGGACCGCAAAAGCGGGCCGGCTTATCTTCCTCAGAATCTAAAATGCGCGAAGGCCTTATTCGCCTCTGCCATCCGGTGCACTTCCTCTTTCTTCTTCATTGCGCCGCCGCGGCCTTCGGCGGCTTCCATCAATTCGCCGGCCAACCGAAGCGGCATCGACTTTTCGCTGCGCTTCTTGGCGGCTTCGCGCAGCCAACGCATCGCAAGAGCCATACGGCGCACCGGGCGCACTTCGACCGGTACTTGATAGTTGGCGCCACCGACGCGGCGGCTCTTCACTTCGACCATCGGCCGCACGTTGGACAGCGCCGCTGAGAACACTTCGAGCGCGTTCTTTCCGCCCTTGGTCTCAATCTGCGTGAGCGCGCCGTAAACGATGCGCTCAGCGACGGCTTTCTTGCCGTCAAGCATGATGATGTTGACGAACTTGGTCAGATCCTGCGAGTTAAATTTAGGATCGGGCAGGATCTCACGCTTGGGTATTTCACGACGACGCGGCACTTTTACCTCTCTCTTCAGTCGTTATGCGGTTCCATGCTGACGAACCGCGACTTACTCGATCTCCCTATATGGGGGCGACCGACAAAAACTCACGCAGGCTTCGGTCGCTTGGCGCCGTACTTCGAGCGGCTTTGCTTGCGATCCTTGACGCCTTGCGTGTCCAGCGAACCGCGCACGATGTGATAGCGCACACCCGGCAGATCCTTGACGCGCCCGCCGCGAATCAGCACAACCGAGTGCTCCTGCAGGTTGTGGCCCTCGCCGCCGATATACGAGATCACCTCATAGCCGTTCACCAATCGAACCTTGGCGACCTTGCGCAAAGCCGAGTTCGGCTTCTTCGGCGTCGTCGTGTACACGCGCGTGCATACGCCGCGTTTTTGCGGGCTCAGTCTTAACGCAGGGCTCTTGCTCTTGACGCGTGTACTTTCGCGCGGCTTGCGAACAAGTTGATTAATGGTCGGCATACGTTCTCAGTCCAAAAAAGCATAGCGCCCAAGAGGCGCTAAAAAGCCTGCGATTATCGCGACCCATCGGTCGCAGGTCAAGGCGACCGGTGGAGCCTTCATTCATATGCGAAGAAAAGCGGCCCGCCGTAGCGGACCGCTCCCGAACGACACAGCTACTCGGCAATCTCGGCCGACTCGTCGGCTCCCGATTCCGCCTCACCCGCTACCGGCGCCATCAGCTCCATTTCGGCCAACTGCTTTTGCTCGAGTGCGTCGGCAGCTTCCTTGTCCTTGCGCGCCCGGTGGAATGCCATGCCGGTACCCGCCGGAATCAGACGGCCGACGATGACATTTTCCTTCAGGCCCCGCAGGTCGTCCTTCTTGCCCATGATCGCCGCTTCGGTCAATACCCGGGTGGTTTCCTGGAAGGAAGCCGCCGAGATAAACGAGTCGGTCGACAACGAGGCCTTGGTAATGCCGAGCAGGATGTTCTCGTACAGCGCAGGACGCTTGCCTTCGGCAATTATCTTGTCGTTCTCATCCAGCAGCTCGGAGCGCTCCACCTGTTCACCAGTGATGAACGGCGCGTCACCCGGATCGCTGATCTGAATCCGACGCAGCATCTGCCGCACGATCACTTCGATGTGCTTGTCGTTGATCTTCACACCCTGCAATCGATACACGTCCTGCACTTCGTCGACGATGTAGCGCGCGAGGGCATCGACGCCGAGCAAACGCAGGATGTCGTGCGGATCAGCCGAGCCATCGACGATCAGCTCGCCCTTGTTCACGACCTGGCCGTCGTGCACCAGCATGTGCTTCTCTTTCGAGATCAGGAACTCGTGCTCCTCGCCTTCGAGATCGGTGATGATCAGACGCTGCTTGCCCTTGGTTTCCTTGCCGAACGTCACCGTGCCGGTCACTTCTGCCAGCATGCCGGCATCCTTCGGTGAACGCGCTTCGAACAGCTCCGCCACGCGCGGCAAGCCGCCGGTGATGTCACGCGTCTTCTGCGATTCGGTCGGAATCCGCGCCAGCACCTCGCCGACACTGACCTGCTGCGCATCGCGTACCACGATCAGCGCGCCGATCGGAAAGCTGATCGTGACCGAGTGCTCGGTGCCCGGAATCTTCACCTCGTCGCCCATGTCGTTCAGCAGCTTCACCTGGGGACGCACGCCCTTGGCCGCGGTAGGGCCACGGCGTTTGGCGTCGATCACGACCAGGGTCGACAGGCCGGTCACTTCATCAATCTGCCTGGCTACGGTGACGCCTTCCTCGACGTTCTCGAACTTCACCGTGCCTGCAAACTCGGTGACGATCGGGCGCGTCAGCGGATCCCAGCTCGCGAGCGGCGTGCCGGCTTTCACCTGCTTGCCATCGGCCGCCAGCAAAGTCGCACCGTACGGCACCTTATGGCGTTCGCGCTCACGCCCGTTGTCATCGACGATCGTCACTTCGCCCGAGCGGCCGATGGCCACCTGCTCGCCCTTGGCGTTGGTGACATAGCGCATCGTGCTGGTAAAGCGCACCGTGCCGTTGCTTTTCGCTTCGACACCTGATGCCACCGCGGCACGAGACGCTGCGCCGCCAATGTGGAACGTGCGCATCGTCAACTGCGTGCCGGGCTCGCCGATCGACTGCGCGGCAATCACGCCGACTGCCTCACCTGCGTTGACCAGCACCCCGCGGCCGAGATCACGGCCGTAGCACTTGGCGCACAGTCCGTAGCGTGTCTCACACGACAGCGGAGTGCGCACGCGCACTTCGTCGATACCCAGCGACTCGATGTAGTCGACGTTATCTTCGTCGAGCAGATGTCCGATCGGATACAGCACTTCCTGTGTTTCCGGACTCAGCACATCCATCGTGACCACGCGACCGAGAATACGATCGCGCAACGCTTCGATGACCTCGCCACCTTCGACCAATGCCTTCATCGTGACGCCATTGCCGGTGCCGCAATCATCCTCGGTAACGACCAGATCCTGCGTCACATCGACCAGGCGCCGTGTCAGATAACCCGAGTTCGCGGTCTTCAGTGCCGTATCCGCCAGGCCTTTACGCGCACCGTGCGTCGAGATGAAGTACTGCAGCACGTTCAGCCCCTCGCGGAAGTTGGCGGTGATCGGCGTTTCGATGATCGAGCCGTCGGGTTTCGCCATCAATCCGCGCATACCGGCCAGCTGGCGAATCTGCGCCACCGAACCGCGCGCGCCCGAGTCGGCCATCATCCAGATCGAATTGAACGACTCCTGCGTCGTCTCACGACCGTGGCGATCGTTCGCCTGCTCGGTCGCCAGCTGCTCCATCATCACCTTGCCGACATGATCGCCGGCGCGGCCCCAGATATCGACCACCTTGTTGTAGCGCTCGCCCTGCGTGACCAGGCCCGAGGTGTATTGCGCCTCGATCTCCTTCACTTCGCGCTCTGCGCTGCGGATGATCTCTTCCTTCTGCGGCGGTACGACCATGTCGTCGATAGCGATCGACAGGCCCGCGCGTGTGGCCAAAGTGAAGCCCGTTTGCATCAGCTTGTCAGCGAAGATCACCGTATCGCGCAGGCCGCACTTGCGGAACGCGAGGTTGATCAGGCGACTGATTTCCTTTTTCTTCAGCGGCTTGTTCAACACGTTGAACGACAAGCCCGCCGGAAGAATTTCAGACATCAATGCGCGCCCGACGGTCGTCTCGTAGCGCGTCAGCTTCGGAGTCTTCTCGCCGGTTTCCGCATCGACGTCGAACTCGCGGACCCGCACCGTGACACGCGTCTGCAACTCGACTTCGCGGTTTTCGTAGGCGCGATGCACTTCTGCCAGGTCGGTGAAGAAGGAACCTTCGCCCTTGCCGTTGATTTTCTCGCGCGTCGCGTAGTACAGCCCCAACACGATGTCCTGCGACGGCACGATCGATGGGTCGCCGTTCGACGGAAACAGCACGTTGTTCGACGCCAGCATCAGCGAGCGCGCTTCAAGTTGAGCTTCAAGCGAAAGAGGTACGTGCACGGCCATCTGGTCGCCGTCGAAGTCCGCGTTGAAAGCCGCACATACCAGCGGATGCAGCTGGATCGCCTTGCCTTCGATAAGCACCGGCTCGAACGCCTGAATGCCCAGACGGTGCAACGTCGGCGCGCGGTTCAGCATCACCGGGTGCTGACGGATCACCTCTTCGAGGATGTCCCACACCACCGGCTCGCCGGATTCGACCATCTTCTTCGCGGCCTTGATCGTCGTGGCCAGGCCCTGCAGCTCGAGCTTGTTGAAGATGAACGGCTTGAACAGCTCGAGCGCCATTAACTTCGGCAAGCCGCACTGATGCAGCTTCAACTGCGGGCCGACTACGATGACCGAGCGGCCCGAATAGTCGACCCGCTTGCCGAGCAGGTTCTGCCGGAAGCGGCCGCCCTTGCCCTTGATCATGTCGGCGAGCGACTTGAGCGGACGCTTGTTCGCGCCGGTCATCGCTTTGCCGCGACGGCCGTTGTCGAGCAGCGAATCGACCGACTCCTGCAGCATGCGCTTCTCGTTGCGCACGATGATTTCGGGCGCTTTGAGCTCAAGCAGGCGCTTCAACCGGTTGTTACGGTTGATCACGCGGCGATACAGATCGTTCAAGTCGGATGTGGCAAACCGGCCGCCATCGAGCGGCACCAGCGGACGCAGCTCGGGCGGAAGGACAGGCAGCACTTCGAGAATCATCCACTCGGGTTTGATTCCCGAGCGCTGAAAACCTTCGAGCACTTTGAGCCGCTTGGCGAACTTCTTGATCTTCGCTTCCGATCCGGTTTCCGCAAGGTCCTTGCGCAGCGTTTCGATTTCCTTGTTGACGTCGATGCCGCGCAGCAGTTCGCGGATCGCCTCGGCGCCCATCAGCGCGCGGAAATCGTCGCCGTATTCCTCGGTCTTCGCGATGAAGTCGTCCTCGGTCATCAACTGGCCCTTCTTCAGGGGAGTGAAGCCAGGATCAACAACGCAGAACGCTTCGAAGTACAGCACGCGCTCGATGTCCCGCAGCGTCATGTCGAGCACCATCCCCATGCGGGACGGCAAACTCTTCAGGAACCAGATGTGCGCGGTCGGACTGGCAAGCTCGATATGACCCATGCGCTCGCGGCGCACTTTGGCCAGCGTGACTTCGACCCCGCATTTTTCGCAGATCACGCCACGATGCTTCAGGCGCTTGTACTTGCCGCATAGGCACTCGTAATCCTTGATCGGCCCGAAAATCTTGGCGCAAAAAAGCCCGTCACGCTCGGGTTTGAAGGTGCGGTAGTTGATGGTCTCCGGCTTTTTGACTTCGCCGAATGACCACGAACGGATTTTGTCGGGCGACGCGATGCCGATCTTGATGGCATCGAATTGCTCTTCCTGCTGGACCTGCTTGAACAGATCGAGTAGTGCCTTCATTATTTGCGCTCCAAATCGATATCAATACCCAGCGAGCGGATTTCCTTGACCAGCACGTTGAACGACTCCGGCATGCCGGC
>JBGSWY010000014.1:0-3270 GCA_041751715.1 Burkholderiaceae bacterium | reverse complement strand
CCACCGCCGACGCCAGGTCGAGCCGCCATCAGCAGGTTCTCGCGCACCGAAAGATTCGGAAAGATGCCGCGTCCTTCAGGGACGTAGCCAACGCCGAGCCGTGCAATGCGGTCGGGTCGCGCTCCCGTGCAATCGTGGCCGCGAACCAGGATCGTGCCGGAGGTCGGCCGCACTAGGCCAAGGATGGTGCGAATCAGCGTGGTCTTGCCCATGCCGTTGCGGCCGAGCAGGCCTACCGCCTGGCCAGCACCGATCACCAGCGAAGCGCCGTGCAGGATGTGACTCGCGCCGTAGTGCGTATGCAACTGTGCCGCGTCGATCAGCGGGTTTGGTCGAACCGACGGCAATGCGCTTGCGCTCAACGCTGTGCCTCCTCACCGAGGTAGGCCTCCTGCACCTCGGCGTTCGCGCGAATCGCTTGCGGAACGTCGCTCGCGAGCACGCGACCGTTGACCATCACGGTGATGCGGTCCGAGATGCGGAACACTGCATCCATATCGTGTTCCACCAGCAATATAGCGTGGCCCGTCTTCAGTTCGTTGAGCAGCGCCAGCATGCGCTCGGTCTCATCGGATCCCATGCCGGCCAGCGGCTCGTCGAGCAGCAGGATCTGCGGCTCGGTCGCCAGGCACATCGCAATTTCAAGCTGCCGCTTGGCGCCGTGCGACAGGTTGGCAGCGAGCGCGTCTGCCAGCGGCTCGAGTCCGGTTCGAATTAGCGCGGCGGCGGCTGCATGAGCGGAAGCGTTGCAACTAACTGCAGGCGTCAGCCAGTCCCACGGTTTCTGCAGCCGCGCCTGTGCAGACAAGCGGCAGTTCTCGTGCACCGTGAAGTTCGGAAAAATCGTCGTGCGCTGATAGCTGCGGCCGAGCCCCGCCTGCGCACGGCGCGGCTGGCTCCAGCGCGTGACATCGCGGCCCGCCAGTTCGACCCTCCCCCCGGTCGGTGCCAGTTCGCCGCACAACACGTTGATCAATGTCGATTTTCCGGCGCCATTGGTGCCGATCACCGCGTGGATTTCGCCGCGTTGCACGCTAAGCGACACATCGTCGACCGCACGCAGCCCGCCAAAATGGCGCGAGATGCTTTTCGCAGCAAGCAAAGTCACATCACTTCCTTGATCGCAGTTGAGCACCGAGCCCGATCAAGCCTTTCGGCATCAGCGCAACGAACGCGATGATGGTGAGCCCGAGCGGCAACTGCCAGTGCTTGGCGAACGAACCGAAGATCGCCTGCGACTGATAAAACTCCTGCAAGGCTACAAACGCAATCGCGCCGAACACCGCGCCGCGCAGGCTGCCGATACCGCCCAGAATGATCATCAGCAGCACTGCGCCCGACTGGTGCCACGACAGGATCTCCGGATTGATGTAGCCATCTTTCAGCGCATAGAGAAAGCCCGCCACGCCGGCCAGCATCGCGGCGACGACGAACGCGGCCAGCTTGTACGGATACGTGGCGAACCCTGCTGCGCGCATCCGCTGCTCGTTGACCTTGATGCCGGCCAGTGCCCGGCCGAAGCGGCTCGCCTGCAGCGCGGTCAGCAGCAGGAAAGTCAGCACCAGGGCGGCGAATACGAAGAAGTAAAACGCCCGCGGCTCGCCCAGATCGAGCACGCGCAAACCGCCGATCGCCAGGTCCGGACGAAAGTACATGTAGATGCCGTCGCTGCCGCCGCCAAGCCGGGTGTCGTGAAACACGTAGTAGGCCATCTGCGCGAAAGCGAGCGTGACCATGATGAAGTAGATGCCGCGTGTGCGCAGCGACAATGCACCGACGGCCAATGCGTACAGTCCAGCGGCGCCGAGCGCCGCCGGAAACAGAATCCAGAACGACGCCGGACCCGATTGCGGCGACAGCAGCGCCGCGACGTAAGCCGCAATCCCGAAGAAGGCCGCATGACCAAAACTCACAAGCCCGGTCTGGCCGACCAGCAGTTCCAGGCTCAGCGCGAACACCGCCAGGATCATGATCTTCGTCATCAAATCGATGTAGTACTTCTCGCCGAAGAACGGAAACGCCGCCGCGAAGACGAGCAGCGCGAGCAGGGGCCAGTAAGAACGCCAGTTGAACGTCATCCCTGCCTGAACAAACCTTCGGGCTTCCACAGCAGAATCACGGCCATCAGCAGATACACCAGCACGCCGGCAGCTTCCGGAAAGAAAACCTTGCCGAATGTATCGACCAGGCCGACCAGCAATGAAGCCAGCAGCGCACCGCGCACCGAACCGATGCCGCCGATCACCACCACCACGAAGGAGATGATCAGCACTTGCCCACCCATGTTCGGATACACCGAAGACACCGGCGCCGCGATCATTCCTGCCAGCACCGCCAGCGCAACGCCGGCTGCAAACACCACGCGGTAGAGAAACTTGATATTGATGCCCATCGCCTGGACCATCTCGCGATTGCTGGCGCCCGCGCGGATCATCATGCCGAGCCGCGTGCGCGCGAGCACGAAGTAAAGCCCGAGCGCGACGGCGACGCACACCGCCGAAATGAACAGTCGATAGGTCGGATACGTCATCACGTCGCCGAGCGCCACGCTGCCTGAAAGCCATTCCGGTGCCGCTACGCCATGCACATCGTTGCCGACGATGATGCTGCGCAATTCCTCGAACACCAGGATCAGTGCGTAAGTCATCAACACCTGTTGCAGATGCTCACGTTCGTACAGAAAACTGAAGAAGCTCCACTCGAGCAGATAGCCGAATGCGACCGACAGCAGCAGGCCGACGGCGAGCGTCATGAAGAATCCGCCGCCGAACGTCGCCCCGACCCATGGTGCCAGCGCATACGCCATGTACGCGCCGATCATGTAGAAGCTGCCGTGCGCGAGATTGATCACGCCCATGATGCCGAAGATCAGGGTCAGCCCACTGGCGACCAGAAACAGCAGCAACCCGTACTGCACGGCGTTCAGGCACTGGATCAGGAAGGTGGCGAGGTCCATCGATAATTTGTAGCTCGCTTTATCGGCCGGCGGGCGCGCGGCTACGGATGCTCGATGCGGGGATCGCCGGGCCTTGCCAGTGCGCGAAAGTTGCGCGCATCGAGTGCCAGCAAGACTTCAGCCTTTGCCTTGCGTGCAGCAGCGAGGTGGAGCAAGTCGTACACAGCGGCACCGCGCACGCCCCGCGCCTCGCACTCGGTCAGCGCGGTCATCAGGTCCTTCCCCGACAGGCTCTGTACGACCACGAAAGGCAGCACGCTCTGCTCCAGCAGTCGGGTGGCGGCCGCTGCGTTCACGCGCCGCCCCAGCCGGCC
>JBGSWY010000013.1:0-2859 GCA_041751715.1 Burkholderiaceae bacterium | reverse complement strand
CGGCCCGGCAGCAATCGCACTGCAGGCACGGGGTACAGGCCGCGCTGCGAGTCGGGATCGAAGGCGCGAATTGTCTCGAGCTGATCGCCGAACAGGTCGAGACGGTACGGCAGCGCCGAGCCCATCGGAAACAGATCGATCAATCCGCCGCGGATCGCGAACTCGCCCGGCGCCACGACCTGCGATACGTGCTGGTAACCGGCAAACACCAGTTGCGCTCGCAGCGGCTCGGCGTCGATCCTCTGGCCCTGCTTGAAATAGAACGTATAGCCTGCGACGTACTGCGCCGGCGCCAGCCGGTACAGCGCTGCGGTCGCCGGCGCCACCAGGACATCGATCTCCGCCTGAGGCTGGCTCGTCTGGCTCAGTTGATACAGCGTCTCCAGCCGCTCGGACACCAGATCCTGATGCGGCGACAACGTGTCATACGGCAGTGTCTCCCAGTCGGGCAGCGGACGCACGCTCAGCGAAGGATCGAAGTAGCGAATCTCGTCGACCAGGCGCTGCGCATCGAGCGCGTCGGCAGAAATTGCGACCAGCAGACGCCGCGCCGTGCGCGCCTGGGCGGCAAACTGCGCGAGCAGCAACGCGTCTGACGAGCCCGGCGGGCGGGCGAGGGCAAGCCGGGTCCCTGCAGACGGCAAGGTCCGCGACACTGGGCCCGTCGCTGTTGCCGCGGGCGTGATGATTGAAACGTCGTCGCTCACAAAGAAAAGCGGCAGCCGCGTAATCGCAAATGCGCGCAAGCTGCCGCAACTCGGTCGCTATTATACGAAGCACCCGTTGCGAATCGTCCGTTGTGCCTAAACCTCTTCGATATATCGCGTTGATTCCCGCCGCGGGCGCGGGCACCCGTTCCGGTCACGACGTCCCGAAGCAGTATCTGCGCCTGGGCGAGCGCACGATGCTCGAGCATTCGATCCACGCGATGCTGGCTGATTCGCGGATTGACCAGGTCTTCGTTGTAGTCGGGCCGTCGGACGAGCGGTGGCGGACAATTGAAATCGATACTGAGCGTGTCGAGTTTCTGCCGGTCGGAGGCCCTTCGCGCGCAGAGAGCGTGCGTAACGGCCTGATCGCGATTTCAGCCCGCACTGGGGATAACGATCGAGTGCTGGTGCACGATGCAGCGCGCCCGTGCCTTGGTGAAGGTGAGCTGGCAAGATTGATCGATGAAGTGGGCGACGACGACCGTGGCGGCTTGCTCGCCGTTCCCCTGACCGACACGCTGAAGCGCGGAGAAGACGGACAGGTGGTGGCAACGCTGGAACGTGAGGGCCTGTGGTGCGCGCAGACACCGCAGATGTTTCGCTTCGCGTCGCTGCGCGCTGCACTGGGTGCCGCTTCACTCGACGGCGTGACCGATGAGGCCAGCGCTATCGAGCGCAACGGAAATTTTCCGCTGCTGGTGCTCGGCTCACCGACGAATATCAAGGTGACCACGGAGCAGGATCTGACGCTGGCATGTGCGATCCTCGCTCAAAGAGGAGCAATGAAATGAAGATTCGCGTGGGGCAGGGGTTCGACGTGCACGCGCTGGTACCGGGCCGTGCGCTCGTTCTCGGTGGTGTCGAGATCGCGAGCACGCGGGGGCTGCTCGGCCACTCCGATGCCGACGTGTTGCTGCACGCGATCACCGATGCGATTCTCGGCGCCGCGGGGCTGGGCGATATCGGCCGTCTTTTCCCCGATACGGACTCGAGTTACAGAGACGCAGACAGCCGGTTGCTGTTGCAGGATGTGGCGCAGCGCGTGCGCGAAGCGGGCTGGCGCATCGAGAATATCGACGCCACCGTGATCGCCGAGCAACCGAAGATCGCGCCGCATGTGGCGGCGATGTGCCAGACGATCGCGGCATCGTGCGAGATTCCGGCGAGCGCCGTCAGCGTCAAGGGAAAGAGCAGCGAGAAACTGGGCTTCACTGGCCGCGGCGAAGGCATTGCCGCGATGGCGGCGGTGCTGCTTATCGGCGAGTAGCCCTAGCGCGCCAGCCTTAGATCCGCGCGCAAACCCTGCGGTGAATTGGCAGACAAACGCAAGTCCCCGCCGTGCATGCGCGCAATGCGCTCGACGATCGGCAGGCCGAGCCCTGCGCCGGCAATTCCCGAGCGGGCAGATTCGCCGCGCTCGAACGGCCGCAGCAGGCGATCGATCTGAGCGGCCGCGATGCCTGGCCCCTTGTCGACGATGGACACGATTGCATGCTCCGGCGTCGCGGTCAGCGAAACCGCCACGTGCAGTTCCCCGCTGTCGGCATCGCCGCCGTAGCGCACGGCATTGGTCAGCAGATTGTCGAGCGCACGATCGATCTCGACTGCGTAGCCGCGCACGCGGACGCCGGGCGCGAGGCTCGCGTCGAGTTTGCAGCCCGGCTCGACGTCAATCCGCGCGCGCCGTATTGCGGCGGCCACCGCCGCGCTCAGATCCACTTCCTCGATCGGCGCCTGCGGCGCCTTGCGTGCGTAATCGAGAAACTGCCGCACGATCGCGTCCATCTGTTCGATGTCATCGACCATCGCGTCGCGCGTGCTCTCCGGCAACTGCGCCATCTCGAGCTCAAGCCGCAGGCGCGACAACGGCGTGCGCAGGTCATGCGAGATGCCGGCAAGAAGCACCGCGCGATCGGCTTCGAGTTTGCCCAGGTCACGCACCATGCGGTTGAAGCTTTCGTTCACCGTGCGAATCTCGACCGGGCCTGTTTCGGGCAGCGGCGCGGGATCGCGGCCGCTTCCCATCTGCGCACTCGCCGCCGACAACTCCGCCAGCGGACGGTTGATCAGGCGTGTGATGATGACCGCACCGATCACCGACAGCACCAGCGCGACCGCGGCCCAGCCGATCCATTGCGTGCCATAAGTC
>JBGSWY010000012.1:0-5726 GCA_041751715.1 Burkholderiaceae bacterium | reverse complement strand
GCCAGGTGCTGCACTGAACGCGGCAGCGCCGAGCAGGCGGCGGCGCGGCAGATTAATTCGGCGCATGAATGCCGGCACCCGGTGCGCAGTTCGACAAATCACCACCGAACGTTCTCGATGCCAGCGAGATGTTGGCGGTCGAGTTGTCGACCGCGCTGACATGCTGTTTGACTGCACCTGCGAATGCCGCCGATTGCGCACTTCGGCCGTAGGGATCGGTGTACCAGATCGTCGCGCCGCCACCGTTGCGAACGGCTGATGCGGCGAAAGTCACTTCGCGGCGGCAACCATTGAATGGCGAGCGCGGGTCATCGAACTCGATGCGCGATGCGCGCGCTGTCGCCGGCCCGCTCGGCGCGATCGAGCTGCATTCGACGCCGCGCGCCTGGCGCACGATGCTGCCGGCACGCAGCGGATCGTCGACAAATTGCCCGGCCGCATCGAGGCCGGTGTAGCAAAGGTCGATCGAGCGTGCGATGCCATCGAGCGCGCCTGGATCGAAGTAACGCGACGGCGAATACACGGTGAACGCAGGATCGAATGCGGCCAGCTCGGTGCCGTCGGGTTTGAACAACGACACCGCGCTCGACCAGGTTTCGACCAGGCCGAGCGAGAAACTCGAGGTCTGCGCGCTCGGCACGAAGATATCGTTGCGCACGTTGTCAATGGTGGGAATCAGACGACCGAGCTCGACACCGCCGATTGGCGACGTGGCCGGCTGCGCGAAACCGTAGGCGACTGCAGTGAACCCGGTGCCCGGAACGTTGGCGACGAAGCTCGCCGGATCGCCGAATGTCGCCATCACATTCGCAAGCAGCTTGACCGAGTAGCGTGACGCATCGGCGCCGCGACTGCAGTCGATCGCGTACGTCAGCTGGTGCAGATTGCTGGCGAGTGATTCGGCGGAATGCGATTCCTGATGCACCATAGTTAACACATCGCAGAACAAGTCCAGTGTCTGCACCTGCCCGTTGACGATCTGCTCGCGCGGCACGCTGTTTTCCCAGGCAATCTTGTAGCCGACGTGATCTTCGAACCGATTGGAAGCCGCATCGCCACTGGCGGCGTTCAGTGCGATCAATTGCTCGGCCACATAACCGAACGGGATACCGCTCGAGTCGCGCTCGGCCGGATCGATAACGCCGTTGCGGTTCTCATCGAACGCATAGTGCTCGCGCGCGAACTCCCACAGCGCGGAGGAGCGTGGATCGCGTCCATGCTCGTGGCCGAAGCTGCATTCGCGTCCGGTCGCGGGATCAGTGGCAGTGGGCGGATGCCAGGTCGGATAGCGCTTGCCGTCCGGCCCGACGACGAAGAAAGTGTCGTGAAACGCCTGCGTGCAGGTGTCGTACGTTGCATTCGGAATCCATTGGCCAAGTGCTGCACTGGCAGGCCGATTCCCGCCCGATGGATTCGATGGATCAGCAGGCTTTGCCGGATCGAGTGAGGGATCGCCGCTGCAGGAAACGCCGACTGCGCCGGTGAGCAGGAACATCGCCATCAGTGACGCCCCGATGGCTGACGCTCGCGGACGAATCGCGGTGTCGGTCTGATTCATGGACTGCACGCTAAGCGCGCATCACCTGACGGTCAACCGCGTGTCAAGACTACCGGCGTGCCGCGGGCTTACGAGCGACACTGCCGCTGGATTTCACCGCGGTCTTGCGAGGCGCAGCCGCCCTGGCCGCGACCACACTCTTGCGCGGCCGCTTGCTCGCCTTCACCGGCAACGCGGGCGTTTCGCTGGCGGCCGCTGGCTGGGTGCGCGCTTTCGACGGCTTTTTTGACGCCTGACCGGAACCAGTTGTTTCCGCTGCATCGCCGTTAACGGATTTGACGGTGCGTTTGGCTGTCGAGCCCGTTTTCACCGGCCGCGGCTCGAATTCAAATCCGGTCGAGCCATCGGGTTTTTTCACCAGAAACGCTGAAAATTTTCGCCGCGTTCGATTCGAAATGAATCCGCGCATCAGATCGGTTCGTCCGTCGTGCAGTAGCTTCGCCATTTGCGTCGGGTCGATCGGCTGTTGCAGGATCACCTTGCCCGAGCGGAAATCGCAACTCTTGGCAGGTCCGACGCTGTTTTCGCATAGATACGACATCGGTTGCTCAAACACGCGGCCGCCGCACTTCGGGCATGGGCCGATCGGCGTTAGGGCTGAAAAATCGATCGGCTCGCTGCTGCCATCTTCGTTCGATTGCCCGAAATCGAATTCGATCTTCAACTCAGGCGTGATCTTCAGTACTGCTGCAAATGGCCGCCCCATTTTGCTGATGAAGCCGTTCAGCGGTCCGATCGTGCGGTCGCGCAGCAACTGCTCTACCTCCTCGACCTCGAACGTGCGGCTGCCCGGATGCTTCGGCAGCGAGAACTCGCACTTCGTGCACGCATAGCGCCGGTAGTTCTCGACGATCTTGCCTTTGCAATTCGGAGTCGGACACGGCGCGGCAAGCGTGGCCGGATCGTCGATCGGCACCGTGTTCGATTGATAGCTTTTCGCGCGATCGACAACCTTCTTCGTCATGCCGGCGATCTCTTTCATGAAGCGGTCGCGCTTGAGCTGGCCGTGCTCCATTAACGACAGCTTGTGCTCCCATTCGCCGGTCAGCTCGGGCGCGGTCAGCTCTTCGATATCCAGCCCCTTGAGCAGCGTGATCAGGTCGAACGCCTTGCGCGTCGGGCGCAGGTCCTTGCCGTCGCGCACCATGTAGCGCTGGTCGATCAGCCCTTCGATGATGGTCGAGCGGGTGGCCGGCGTGCCGAGCCCTTTGCCCGCCATCGCGAGGCGCAGGTCGTCGTCTTCGAGCAGCTTGCCGGCGCCTTCCATGGCCGAGAGCAACGTTGCCTCCGTGTAGCGCGCCGGCGGCCGCGTGGTGAGAGCGACAGATTGCACCTCGGTGATCGGGACACGCTCGCCTGGCTCGATCTTCGGCAATGAGCCCTGCTCCTGCATCGCCTCGCGGCCATAGATTGCAAGCCAGCCGGGCTCGACCAGCACTTTGCCTTCGGTCTTGAACGAGTGACCTTCGACTTCGGTGATGCGGGTCGTCACCAGATACTCGGCCGCCGGGAAAAAGATTGACAGGAAGCGTTTGACGACCAGGTCATACAGCTTCGCTTCAACGTCGGATAACTGTTTCGGCGTTTGCAGCGTCGGGATGATGGCGAAGTGGTCCGACACCTTGGCGTTGTCGAATACGCGCTTGTTAGGCTTGATCCATCCCTGCTTGACGATTTTCTTTGCGAACTCGCGATACGGCGCGACGCCGCTCAACGCATCCATCGTCTTGCGCGCAACGCCGACGTAATCCTCCGGTAATGCCCGTGCATCGGTGCGCGGATACGTCAGCACCTTGTGCCTTTCGTACAGCGCCTGCGCGATCGATAGCGTCGTCTTGGCCGAGAAGCCGAACTTGGAGTTGGCTTCGCGCTGCAGCGATGTCAGGTCGAACAGCAAGGGAGACAGTTGCGTGCTGGGCTTCGCTTCTTCGGTCGCGCTGCCGGTCTTGCCGCGGCAGGCGTCGGCGATCGCAGCGGCACGTTGCCCATCCCAAAGACGCTCGGCGCGTGCGTCCGCATCGTCAGACTTCTTGAACGTCGGATCGAACCAGCGGCCTTCGTAGGTCCCGGCTTTTGCGTCAAATGTCGCCCGTACTTCCCAGTAGTCGCGCGCCACGAACCTGCGGATCTTGTCCTCGCGCTCGACGACGATCGCCAGCGTCGGCGTTTGCACGCGGCCGACCGTGGTCAGATAAAAGCCGCCCTCCTTGCTGTTGAACGCCGTCATCGCGCGCGTGCCGTTGATCCCGACGAGCCAGTCGGCCTCGGAGCGGCTGCGCGCGGCATCCGCCAGCGGCATCATCTCGTCGTCACTGCGCAGTTGCTCGAACGCCTCGCGGATCGCAGCGGGCGTCATCGACTGCAGCCACAGCCGGCGTACCGGCTGCTTCGCCTTCGCCGCCTGCACGATGTAACGGAAGATGAGCTCGCCTTCACGCCCGGCGTCGCACGCGTTGATCAGCTGGCCGACATCCTTGCGCTTGAGCAGCCGCATCAACACCTTCAGCCGTGCCTCGCTCCTGGCGATCGGCGCCAGATCGAAGTGCGGCGGAATCACCGGCAGATGGGTAAACGTCCATTTGCCGCGCTTGACGTCGTAGGCTTCCGGCGCACGCAGCTCGAGCAGGTGCCCGACGGCAGACGACAGCACGTACTGGTCGTTCTCGAAGTAATCCTGATGCTTGGTGAAGTCGCCCAGCGAGCGCGCGATATCCGCCGCCACGGAAGGCTTCTCGGCAATGATCAGTGTTTTTGACATCAGTTAGAACGAACCCACAACGAGCGGCTCCCTAGCTTGTTCCTTTTTTCAGGATAACAATTAAATGGCGACGAGATGCAATCGCGGCGGGGTTGCCGCTTTTGCGTGCCTTTCTTCTGCGCCCGGACGCGCGGCCGCTCCGAAGGGAGCGCGCCTAACTAATCGTTGTGAGTGCACGTGCGGCCGCGGAGCGGTCGCGTACACGAACAACGCGCTGATTAATGCAGACTTTTTTCGCCGCCGGCGCCAAGCAACTCTTCGAGCAGCAGCACGTCGATGTCCGCCTGCTGGCTCCACAGCACCATTAGCACGATCACCTTCAGCATCTCGAGCGAGATCGGTGCCTCATCGGTGGCAAGCGCGCGCTCGATGACGATCTCGCGCTGCGTGGGAGTGAGTTGCGCAGCCTGTTCCAGAAAGCTCAGAAAGCCGATCGCTTCGATGCCAAGCCGCTCGACTTCGGTGGCAGCGTAGATACGAAAGGCACGCTCGCTTTCCGGGCCCACCGCGATCGATTCGGAGGTGACCGTCTGCAGCCCGGACAGCCACACCAGCGCGTCGGAAATTTCTTCGTCGTCAAATCCGGCGTCGGTCAGCCGTTTCGACAGCGAGTCGGCATCCGGGCACGCATGCAGCGCACCGTAGTTTTCGTAAAGGTAGACGAGGACTTCGAACACGTTGCCGAAATCTATGCGGGAGAAGCCGCGCTGTAAAGAGACATAGTGAGATTAACGCAACCTCTGGTAGCGGTTACCCGGCAGGCGCTCAACATGTTGTGCCAGTTCGAGTTCGAGCAACGCGCCGACCAGTTCGCCCGGCTCGCGCCCGCTCAGCGCGACCAGGCGATCAAGGTCGATCGGATCATGGCCCACCAGTTGCAGCACATCCGCATGCGCGGCCGGCGCAGCGACTGCGTCGAGCGCATCTGCAGCGGTGCGCCGGGCCAGGCCGATCTCTTCCAGCACATCCTGCGCTGACTCGACCAGCTTGGCACCGTCGCGGATCAGGCGATGGCAGCCTCTGGCCAGCGGCGAATGAATCGAACCGGGGACCGCAAAGACCTCTCGTCCGCTTTCGGCCGCCAGCCGCGCGGTAATCAAAGACCCCGAGCGCAGCGCAGCCTCGACCACCAGAGTGCCGCGCGTGATCCCGGCGATGATGCGATTGCGGCGCGGAAAATTGTGCGCGATAGCCGGGGTGCGCAAAGCGAATTCGGAGACCACAACGCCGCGCGTTCGCACCTCCTGCGTCAGCGTACGGTTGCTGGCCGGATAGGTCACATCGACACCCGTTCCGACCACGGCGATCGTCGAAGCATCACTGTCGGCGGCCAGCGCGCCGCGATGCGCCGCCGCGTCGATTCCAAGCGCGAGCCCGCTCGCAATCGTGACGCCGGCATCGCCCAGCGCG
>JBGSWY010000011.1:0-5520 GCA_041751715.1 Burkholderiaceae bacterium | reverse complement strand
GCCCTTCTTGCTCAGCAGCAGCCGCAGCAGATCGTGTACGAACCGGGTTGCCTGATCGCGTTCCATTCAGTTCTCGCTTTAGCCTGCAAACGACTCGGGTGTCTTGGCGTATTGCCGCGCTTCGGCGACGGTAATCACGTTACGGCGAACCAGCTCGGTCATGCAGTGGTCGAGCGTCTGCATTCCGAACTGGCTGCCGGTTTGAATCATCGAATACATCTGCGCGATCTTGTTCTCGCGGATCAGGTTGCGAATGGCAGGCGTGCCGACCATGATCTCGTGCGCCGCCACGCGGCCGCTGCCGTCCTTCAGCTTCAGCAATGTCTGCGAGATGACGGCGACGATTGACTCGGACAACATCGCGCGCACCATTTCCTTTTCCGCCGCCGGGAACACATCGACTATGCGGTCGACCGTCTTGGCTGCCGACGATGTATGCAGCGTGCCGAACACCAGGTGACCGGTCTCCGCAGCGGTCAGCGCCAGGCGAATGGTTTCGAGGTCGCGCAACTCGCCGACCAGCACCACGTCCGGATCTTCACGCAGCGCCGAGCGCAGCGCATTGGCGAACGACAAGGTATGCGGCCCCACCTCGCGCTGGTTGATCACCGACTTGCGCGACTCGTGCACAAACTCGATCGGATCTTCGATCGTCAGGATGTGCCCGTACAGATTATTGTTGACGTGATCGACCATCGCCGCCAGCGTGGTCGATTTGCCGGAGCCGGTCGGGCCCGTCACCAGCACGAGCCCGCGCGGCCGGCCCGAAAAATCGGCGAACACACGCGGCGCCTGCAGTTCCTCCAGCGACAGCACGCGCGAAGGAATCGTCCGCAGCACCGCGGCGGCGCCGCGATCCTGGTTGAACGCATTGACCCGGAAGCGCGCCAGCCCCGGCAGGTCGAACGAGAAATCCGTCTCCAGATTCTCGTCGTACTGCTTGCGCTGCGAATCGTTCATGATGTCGTAAATCATGCCGTGCACGTCTTTGTGCTCGAGCGGCGGCAGATTGATGCGCCGCACGTCGCCATGCACCCGGATCATCGGCGGCAGGCCGGCCGACAAATGCAGGTCCGATGCCTTGTTTTTGACGGAAAATGCGAGCAGTTCAGAAATGTCCATGGCGGGCGGCGTGCCTCGGCGATTTTGCTTGCGCTAACCGTGCGCAAGCTCGGAAGAGCCGAAGCGTAGCGCGCGCAATGATTCCGGTGTTCCCATAAAAAAGCTAGAAATAGCTTGAAAACACAAGCCTCTAGGCTCGTTTGCTCAGGATGATGTTGAGTTTGCCGGCTTTGCCAGTGAATACGCAAGCCAATTTGCACGCGGTACACGAGCGCATTACCAAGGCTGCGCGAGCCGCGGGCCGGGATCCGTCATCCGTGCGGCTGCTGGCGGTCAGCAAGGCGTTCGGTCCCGACGCGATTCTGAATGCCGCGACTGCCGGACAGCGCGCTTTTGGCGAAAACTATGTGCAGGAGGCGGCCGCCAAGATCATCGGGGTCCGGGTGCTGCGGCCGGACCTCGCGTTCGAATGGCATTTCATCGGGCCGATTCAAAGCAACAAGACGCGCGCGATTGCGGATAACTTCGCGTGGGTGCAGTCAATTGAGCGGCTGAGCATCGCCCAGCGGCTGGCGGAACAACGGGCAGCGGATCGGCCGCCGCTGAACGTGCTGCTGCAAGTCAACATCAGCGGGGAAGCGAGCAAGAGCGGCGTTGCACCCGATGAAGTACTGACGCTTGCTCGCGCAGTCAACAACCTGCCCCGGCTACGGATGCGGGGATTAATGGCGATACCGGAGGCCGAATCGGACGTCGTTCTGCAGCGCGTTCACTTCTCACGCATGCGGCAACTATTCGGCGAACTGCTCGCCGCCGGCGTGCCTGTCGACACGCTATCGATGGGGATGTCCTCCGATCTGGAAGCCGCAATCGCCGAGGGCTCGACCATGGTCCGTATCGGAACTGCCATTTTCGGCGAACGGCAGCAGCGTCGATGAAGGTTGCCTTCATTGGCGGCGGCAACATGGCCGGCGCGCTGATCGGCAGCATGCTCGATGCCGGCTTCAGTGCGAACGGCATCGACGTGCTCGAGATCGACGCTGCGCGCCGCACCGAATTGATCGAACGCTACAAGGTCGGCGCACATGAAGGCCCGGGTGACTGGTTAAGCGCGAGCGAAGTCGTCGTGCTGGCGGTCAAACCGCAGCAGATGCAGGAAGCGACCGCTGCGATTGCGCCTTATCTGCAGCGACCACTCGTGCTGTCGATCGCGGCCGGGGTGCGAGCGAAAGCGATCGCCGGATGGCTTGCGACCAACATGATCGTGCGTGCGATGCCTAACATGCCCGCCTTGATTCGTGCCGGCATCACCGGCGCAGTGGCGCTGGCGGATGTGCGCGCGGAACAAAAGGCCGCGGCCGATCGAATTCTGCGCGCAGCAGGAGCCGTCATCTGGCTCGACGACGAAGCAATGCTCGATGCGGTCACTGCGATCTCGGGCAGCGGCCCCGCGTATGTCTTTTACTTTATCGAAGCGGTGCAGGCGGCGGCACGCGAGATGGGTTTCGACGAAGTGCAGGCGCGTGCGTTGGCGGTACAAACCTTCGTCGGCGCGGCCCAGCTTGCTGCGCAGGCGCCGGAATCGATTGAGCAGCTGCGTGAACAAGTCACTTCGAAAGGCGGCACGACCGCCGCTGCGCTTGCGAGTTTCGAGCGAGACGAAGTCAAACAGGCGATCGTGCGTGCGGCACACGCCGCCAGGACGCGCGCCACGGAACTGGGCGGCTGACGGCTTACCGCAACGCCAGATCGAGCGCCGTTCCGGCAAATATCGCCAGCCCCACCCAGTTGTTATGCCGGAATGCCCGCAGGCAGCCGGCCCGGGTGCGACTGCGGATCAGCGCAAAGTGATAAAGCGCAAGCGCGGCGGCGACAATGCAGCCGGCGAAAAACGGCCAGCCTGCATGTATCACGCTGCCGACGTACAGCAACATCGACACGAATAATCCGTAGCAGGCCATCACCGCGGCCACGTCAAACCGCCCGAAGAAAATCGCCGACGATCGGAGACCGAGGCGCAGGTCATCGGTGCGATCGACCATCGCATATTCGGTGTCGTAGGCAATCACCCAGAACAGATTGGCGGCAAACAGCAGCCAGCCGATCCGCGGCACGTCGCCTAATACCGCGGCAAACGCCATTGGAATCCCGAACGAGAATGCGATGCCGAGGTACAGCTGAGGGATCGGAAAAAAGCGTTTGAAAAGCGGATACGTCGCCGCGATCACGACCGCAACGATCGCCAGCCTGAGTGCGGCGCCATTTAACAACAGCAGCAACAGCGCGGCCAATGTTGCCAGCGCAACGGCGACTGCAAGCGCCTCGCGGCGGCTCACCAGGCCGCGCGCCACCACCCGCCCGGCGGTACGCTCGACGTGCGCGTCGTATCGGGCGTCGGCCGCATCGTTGACAGCGCAGCCGGCGGACCGCATCAGGAAAGTACCGACGATGAAGACTGCCAGCAGAAGCACGCTCGGCGGGCCCTCGGCTGCAATCCACAGCGCCGTCAGCGTTGGCCATAGCAGCAGTAAAGTCCCGACCGGCTTGTCGAGCCGGGTCAGACTGGCATACAGCGGGAGTCGGGCGGCGATGGAGATCATTCCGCGGACTTTACGTTGAACAAATGCGCGCTGGGGAAAACGTGAGGGCCAATATTCGTTTACCTTTTGCGCTGTGCCGGTAGCGCGGCTATCGTAACAACCGCGTTATTTTTGGCTGACACACTACGACAACAACTCAGGAGACTCCATGCTTCGAAGATCACTGATTTCGGCGACGCTGGCTTCGGCCCTGGCGATCGGCTGTTTGACCCCGGCGTTCGCCCAGACCGAGATTCAATGGTGGCATTCAATGGGGGGCAATCTTGGCGAATGGGTCAACGATCAGGCCAAGGGATTCAACGAAAGCCAGAAAGAATACAAAGTCGTGCCTGTGTACAAGGGCAGCTACGACGAATCGATGACCGCCGCGATCGCTGCGTTTCGCGCCGGCAACGCGCCGCACATTCTGCAGGTGTTCGAGGTCGGCACCGCGACGATGATGGCGTCCAAGGGTGCGATCAAGCCGGTACACGAGTTGATGAAGGAAGCGGGC
Source organism: Burkholderiaceae bacterium (assembly GCA_041751715.1). Lineage (GTDB taxonomy): Bacteria > Pseudomonadota > Gammaproteobacteria > Burkholderiales > Burkholderiaceae_F > JACCZX01. The sequence continues at coordinate 1,365 of JBGSWY010000011.1, read as the reverse complement.
TACAAGTTCGATCCGGCGGTTTACGTGCCGGCCGTTGCGGGCTACTACACGGCGCCGAACGGCCAGATGCTGAGCCTGCCGTTTAACAGCTCGACCACGGTGTTCCACTACAACAAGGACGCGTTCAAGGCGGCCGGGCTGGATCCCGAAAATCCACCGAAGACCTGGCCCGAAGTCGTGCTGGCCGCAGCCAAGCTGAAAGCCTCCGGTCATAAGTGCCCCTACACGACCAGCTGGGTCAGCTGGACGCAGCTGGAAAGCTTCTCCGCCTGGCACAACACCGAATTCGCCACCTTGCGCAACGGCTTCGGCGGCATGGGAACACGGCTCGCATTCAACACTCCGCTGCACGTGCGCCATATTGAAAACCTGGCCAACATGTCGAAGCAGGGACTGTTCGTATACAAAGGCCGCGGCAACACGGCCGATTCGGTGTTCGTCGCCGGCGAGTGCGCGATGACAACCGGCTCTTCGGCGCTGTACGGCAACATCAAGAAGAACGCCAAATTTGCTTCCGGCATTTCAACGCTGCCCTACTACCCCGAAGTGGCCGGAGCGCCGCAAAACACGGTCATCGGCGGTGCCAGCCTGTGGGTGATGTCGGGCAAGAAGCCGGCTGAGTACAAGGGCGTGGCGGCGTTCTTCGACTATCTGTCGAAGCCCGAGGTGCAGTCCGCGAGTCATCAACGTACTGGCTATCTGCCGATTACGATGGCCGCGTACGACATGACGAACAAAGGCGGTTTTTACAAGCAGAACCCCGGTACCGATGTCTCGGTCACGCAGATGATCCGCAAGACGACCGACAAGTCGCGCGGTATCCGCCTCGGCAACTTCGTCCAGATCCGCACGATCGTCGATGAGGAGCTGGAGGGCGTATGGTCGGGCAAGAAGAGCGCGAAAGAGGCGCTCGACACGGCGGTCAAGCGCGGCAATGAACAGCTGGAGCGGTTTCAGAAGGCGAACAAGGGCTGATCCCCCCCGCGGAGCTGCACATGACCAGGGCCGATGCACTCGTCAGGGTGCTCGGCCCTTTTCTTCGATCCCGGTGATCGGCAGCGCTATTTGCGTAGCGCCTTTGCGAAGTCGATGAATCCGGCCGAGGTCAACGGCCGCCCGAGCAGGAAGCCTTGCGCTTCGTTGCAGCCGCAATCGGTGACAAACGAAAGTTGCTCGTGCGTTTCGACGCCCTCGGCCACCACCTGGAGGCCGAGTCCACGCGCGAGGCTGGTCAGCGCCGCGACGATCTTGCAATCGGCCGGATCGCTTGGCCCCGCGCGCACGAACTGACCATCGATTTTGATGACATCGACCGGAAAGCGGCGCAGGTTGCTCAAGCTTGAATAGCCGGTGCCGAAGTTGTCG
>JBGSWY010000010.1:0-7788 GCA_041751715.1 Burkholderiaceae bacterium | reverse complement strand
GCCGCACTATCAGAGTGTCGATTACAACCCGCTGGTGGGCGGCATCGAGCGCTGGTTCGAGCCGATGGATCCGGGGCTCATCGACGGCCCGACGATGCAACACGTGCTCGCCTTCTGTTGCCGCCTGTTCGGCGCGTTGCGACCGGATACCGGCTGGAGGATCGAGTGCCATCAGTTTCGTATCGAAGCGCGCGCGGATGCGCCGGGCCGGCCGACGCCCGAAGGCGTGCATCGCGACGGTGTCGATTACGTGCTGGTGCTGCTGATCAATCGGACCAATATCGAAAGCGGCACGACCACGGTGCATGATCTCGACGGCAGCCTGCTCGGCAGCTTCACGTTGACATCGCCTCTCGATGCGGCACTCGTCGATGATGCGAGAGTCAACCACGGCGTGACTGCCGTGAAAGCAATCGACACGGACCGTGCTGCCTACCGCGACGTGCTGGTGGTGACTTTCAAGGCCCGGTAGTCTCAGAATTCGAGAGCAAGACCCGGAGTTTCGTGACTGCCTGCAGGCCCTACATTCCAGTTATCGATAAATTGACTGGAGAGCAACGTGAACATGAGCACCCGAATCGAAACACTTGCTGCGGCGACAGTCAGCGATCCGCGCTGGGCGAAGGTGGTGGCGCGCGATCCGGCGACTGACGGCGAGTTTTTCTACTCGGTCAGAACCACCGGTGTGTATTGCCACCCCTCGTGCGCGGCGCGCGCTGCGCGGCCGGAGAACGTCGAGTTCCATGCAACGGCGGCGGCTGCCGAACGCGCGGGATTTCGGCCGTGCAAGCGTTGCCGGCCCGATCAGGCTTCGACGGGCGCACAGCGCGCCGCGCTGATCGCCGAGCTGTGCCGCTTCATCGAAACAGCAGACCAGGCTCCGAGCCTGGATCAACTGGCGCAGCGCGCCGGAATCAGCGCCTGGCATCTGCATCGGACGTTCAAGGCGATCACTGGCGTCACGCCGAAGCAGTATGCAGCGGCGCATCGAATCAAGCGGGTCAAGGCCGGTCTTGAACACAGCAGCACGGTGACCGAGGCGATCTACGGCGCGGGCTACAACTCCAACGGACGTTTTTACGAACAGTCGAACCACGCTCTGGGCATGACGCCGACCAGCTTCCGCACCGGCGGCGCCAATACGGAAATCCGTTTCGCCATCGGCGAATGCTCGCTTGGCTCCATCCTGGTGGCAGCCAGCGAGCGCGGCGTGTGCGCCATCCTGATAGGCGACAACCCGGATCAGCTCGCGCGCGACCTTCAGGACCGTTTCCCGCGCGCGCACGTCATCGGCGGCGACGCCGGGTTCGAACGCCTGGTCGCGCAAGTCGTCGGATTCGTCGAAGCGCCCGCACGCGGGCTCGATTTGCCGCTCGACGTACGCGGCACTGCGTTTCAGCAACGGGTGTGGCAGGCGCTGCGCGAGATTCCGGCAGGCAAGACGGCGAGCTATGCGGCGATCGCCCAGCGCATCGGCGCGCCCAAGTCGTACAGGGCTGTGGGCGGTGCGATCGCGGCTAATCCGTTGGCGGTTGCGATCCCATGCCACCGAGTGATTCGCAACGACGGCGCACTGTCGGGCTATCGATGGGGCGTCGAGCGCAAGCGCTCATTACTGGAGCGCGAGAGCAAGGTGGGCGGGTCGAAGCGAGTTGAAGCGTCGGGCGTACTTCCGTGAACGTATGCGAGGTCAAGGCGCAACGCGGCGGATACTGAAACAATGACGTTCACCCATGTCGGCGGCGGTCAAGCTCTATTCCTAGCGCTTTAGCTCAGCAATCGCTCGCTCGAGGATTTCGCGATCGGCTCTATCCTTCGCGCGTACTGTCTGTTTCGTCTTTAGCAGACCCGAGGGTTCGCATGTGGTGCGTGATGATACGGTGCCATGCGATCACTTCCGACCAGTGCCCATCAGCCGCCGATACTGTGCCAGGTGACGGATCGCCTCGCGCGGCTTCTTGAACTCTTCGTACAGTAGGGCGACGTTGTAGTGACAATCGGCCATACCGGGGGCGACTCGCAGCGCTGCCTCGTAGGCTTGCATCGCCTCGGCCTTGCGGCCCATGTCATCCAGAAGCACGCCTAGGTTGTACAGGAGCAGCGGCTCGTTGCCGCACGCCTTGATCGCCTTGCGATAGACGCGCTCGGCGGGCGCGTGGCGGCCGCTTTCGTGCAGAAGCCGTCCCAGATTGACATGGGCATCGAGCAGCGCCGGGTCTGCAGCGACAGCGTCCTCGTATGCCTGCACCGCGGCGGTTGCATCTTCGTTCTCCAGCGCAGCGCCGTCCGCGAAGTGAGACTCCGCGTTGCTTGCCTGCGGACTCGCTTCTTCGATCACGCTGATCGAACCGTCCGCATCGCTCTCGAATGCCAGCAGGTACTGTCCGGAATCCGCTTGCCAGCGACTCGTGCCTTCCTTGACGATGACGCGATCGGCGACTGCACCGATCGAAAGGCCGGAAAGCGGCATCGATTCCGGCAGGTGTCGTCGCAGTTCCCTCAGGGATCGGGTGATCCGCTTGTGCGGCACGTTGGCCGACGCAAGCGAGCGCGCGGTGCGCAGAACGATCAGGTCCTGGAACGAAAATCGCCAGGCATTGCGCGGCCCGCGCGTGGGCGAGACGAACCCGGCGTCAATCAGCGAGCGGATCGTGCCGCGCGACACGTGAAGCAGCTTCTCGATGTCGCGCACGCCGTACTGATGCATCGGCGGCGTTGCTTAGAAGCTATCGCCTGGCGGCTTTGCGTGCAACGGTCACCGGTTCGGCCTGCGCCGCACGTTTCGCCGGCTTGCGGCCCGCTCGAACCTCAGCCGCGGGCGCCTGAGTCTTCGCCGGTGGCGCCGCTTTCTTGTTCAGGCTCGCACGCAGCGCTTCCATCAAATCGATGACCTGAGCACCCCCGCTTTCAGGCGCTTCGGCCATCGTGATTTCCTGGCCTTCCACTTTCCTCTGCACCGCAGCCTCGACCCGCGCTCGTACCTCATCGGTATATGCCGACGGGTCGAACGTCTCGGACGCCTGTTGATCGATCAGCTGCTGCGCGAGCTTCAACTCGACGTCCTTGACCTCGGTCGGCGGGATCTCAATGTCCTTGATCGAGCGCACTTCGGCTGCGTACAGCAACTGCTGCATCACCAGGCCATCGTCGACCGGCCGGATCATCACGATGTATTGCTTGCCGCGCGCGGCCCAGCGCCCGACTGCGCAGCGATCCGACTCGCGCAATGCCTTCGTGAGCAACGCGTAAGGCTTGGCGCCACCCTTGTCCGGCGCAAGGTAGTACGCCTTGTCGAAGTACATTGGGTCGATCGCCTCGATCGGCACGAACTCGGCGATGTCGGCGGTTTGCGTGCCGGCCTCCTCGAGCGCTTTCAGCTCCTCCGGCGTGAACATCACGTACTGGTCCTTTGCGAACTCGTAACCCTTGACGATGTCTTCGCGCGCGACCGGTATTTCTTCTTTCAGGCAGAGGTACTGCTGCTTCAGGCGCGAGCCGCAATCCTTGTGCAGCATGTTGAATGAGATCGCCTTGCTCGACTCGGTGGCTGAAAACATCTTCACCGGAATCGACACCAATCCAAATGCGATGGTCAGAGATCCGATCGATCGTGCGGCCATGCCTTCCTCCGATTACTAATCCAGCGCGCCGGACGGCGCGCTCAGCGTCAATTCTTCTCGCGCTCAACCGCGCGTTCAAGACTCTGCTTCGCTTGCAATGCATCGCACCAGCGATCGCCTGTCTGTGCCAGGCGCTCGGCGGCGTTCGTGATTCTGAAGTCTAGTGGATGCGCAGTGGCCAGTTCGTCCCATGTCAAGGGCATCGAAACCGGCGCTCCGCTCGCACCGCGTGGCGAATACGCGACATTCAGCGTCTTGCCACGCACGTTCATGTTGTAGTCCATGAAGATCTTGCCGGTGCGCTTCGGCACGCTCCATTCCATCGTGATGTCCTTTGGATGCTGCCGCATCAAGTGCCGCCCGACGAGCTCCGATATCTCGCGCGCGGCGTCGAAATCGATCGTGCGCTTGATCGGCACGAACACATGCAGGCCGGTCTTGCCCGACGTCTTGACGATCGGCTCGAGGGACATGCTGTGCAGCAGCTCGTGCAGCCAGAACGCCACTTCCTTGCCCTTCTCGAACGCAACGGTGTTCAACTCCGGCTCGTCGCCCGCCGCCTCCTTGCCCGAATAGATGTACGGATCGATGTCGAACACCACATAGTCGGGATAGTTGAGCACCGAACGTTCAAGCGACTCAAGCGAGCTCGCATAGTCGGTGCCCTTTACCGCTGCATCGGAGCCAGGGTTCGCGCGCGAATGCCATATGTGGAACTCGAGCGTCCCGGATTGCGCCAGCCATAACAGCGTCGGCAGGTTGTTGCACAGGAGATAGTCGTGACTCTCGTCCTTGTGGTTCGAGAAAACTGTGATGCCTTCGACGAACTCGGGCCGCTCCTGCTCCCAGTGTTTCTGGAAAAACCTCTGGCCGTGAATCCCGTCAGGCATGCGGATCATTGTCAGCGGTCGATCCGCCAGATGAGGCAGGATCAACGGCGATACCTGCGTGAAATAGCGCAGGAGGTCACGCTTGGTGAGCGCGGGCTGATTCAGCACCTTATCCGCGGGCCAGTACACCCGATCCAGATGCGTCAGCTTGATCTGGTGCACGCCGGCAGCGAGCGTGAAGGATGTCTTCTTGTTTGCCAACTGTTGCAGGATGTCGTCGATCGCGCTGACTGCATTCGGCTGCGCGGCTGACGCCGCGCTTGCAGAACGCGCCTCGGCGGGCATCGCGCGTCGAACCGTCCCTGAATCGATGTCATCGCGCAGCCGCAGGAACACGGGCGCGCGCAACGCGCCATCCTCGGTCCAGCTCTGAAACTTCACTTCGGCAACCACTTCCGGCTTGACCCAGATCGTCGGGCTATGCAGCTCCGGCTTCTCCGAAAACGGAAGCGTGATCGTACGCAGCGGCTCCAGGCGCGCTTTCATCAGCGGCAATGTTTCTTCATTGAAACCCGAGCCCACGTGCGACGCGTAGATCAGCTTGCCGCTCATTTCCCCGGAACCCCAGTAACCGACCAGCAGCGAGCCCAGCGGAGCGCGCGACCCCTTTCCCTTCGTGTAGCCGCCGATAACGAACTCCGCGCTGTTCGTCGACTTGATCTTCAACCACGACCCCGAGCGGCGTCCGGCTTCGTAGCGGCTGTTCCTGCGCTTGCCGATCACCCCTTCGAATCCGCTCGCAACGGCTGCAGCGTGCAATGCCACTCCGTCATCCAGCGCATGCACGAGCTGAACCAACGGAGACGGCAGCAGGCATTGCGCCAGGTAGCGTCGCCGGTCGCGATACGGCGCGCCGCGCAGATTCATACCCGCGAAATGCAGCAGATCGAAGCAGTAGAAGACAGCGCGCTCCGTTTGCGCGGCGCGGTTCTGCATCGCGTTGAACGACGGCTTGCCGTCGGCGTCGAACGCGACGATCTCGCCGTCCAGGATCAGACTATCGACTGCCTGCTTCCTCAGGTCGGCGCACAACTTCGGAAAATCGGCGGCAAGAGCGAGCCCGCGCCGCGAACGAAGCTTCACGCTCGTATGTCCCTGCGTGCTTTCAATGAACGCCAGCACCCGATAGCCGTCCAGTTTCGGCTCCCACATCCAGTCGGCGTGATTGAACGGTGCATCGCCCAGTTCGGCCTGCATCGGAGCGAGCGTGGCCGGTATCGGCTCGCTATCACCGGTAGCGACCAGCTTCGCCGCAGGAATGCGCTGCGCCGGAACGGTCTTCATCTCCGCGACCGCCGCTCCCGAGAGCACCGAACGATTCTGCTCGGTGACATCGCTCTTCGAGACGTAACGATCCTTGTGCTTGATCACCAGCCAGTTCTTCCGGTCTTTCATACGCACCAGCGCGAACGAGCCCTTCAGCTTCTCCCCGCGCAGCAGGAAGCTCAGCTTGCCCTGGTCGATGCCATCGCGCACGCGCTGCTCGGCTTCCGCGCGATCGTGAAACCAGAGCTCCTGACCCTCATCGGGCGAGTAGACGCCGCAGTCCCACACGATCATTTCGCCCGCGCCGTACTGCCCGGGCGGGATTACGCCCTCGAACGACGCATATTCGTACGGATGGTCCTCCGTCTGCGCGGCCAGGCGCCTTTCGTCGGGATCGAGCGACAGTCCCCTCGGAACGGCCCACGACTTCAGTACGCCGTCGCACTCCAACCGCAGGTCGTAGTGCATATGGCGCGCGGCATGCTGCTGGATAACGAACAACAATGGCCCGCTACTGCCGCGGTGTACTTCAGCCGCCGGTTCGGGCGTGGCATCGAATGCCCGTTTGGACGAGTAGTCGCTGAGCTTGTCCTTGGCCATGTGAAATTCTGCCGCCGGTTTCACATCACGGCGGAGGGCGCGACATACCGGGCATGGCTACCGCCCCCAAGTTACTTCATGCACGAAGACGCGGCGCCGAGTGCGTGCTGGATTCAGGTGTTTAGCGAGCTGCGGCGCGCGACGATGAGTCGAGGCCAAGCCCAGCGCCAACGAGCAAGTCGAGATCGACGTCGAGCGCCACGGCCAGCTTGCGCAGTAGTGCGATTGATGGCTCTCCTTTGCCTGTTTCCAGCTTCGAAATGTGCGCCGACGTTACGTCGATCAACTCAGCCAGCATGCCTGCGGTCAGTCCGCGATGCTCGCGCCAGACGCGAAGCGGTGCGTCTCCCGCCAGCAGCCGGTCGACCACTGCGGCGGGCACCGTCTCCTCTTCGCTGCGCGCGATGCGTTTGGCCGCTCGCATCAGAGTTGCGGCATCACGAGCGTCTTCCGCCAATTCAAGCAACGCCCGATACTCATCAATCGGCAGCACGGCAAACGCCGGCTTACCATTCGCTTCAAGGATCTTGGCACTCATTTGTAGACATCACCTCGTGGCGCAATTCGGATCACATGGACAATCAGTCTTTCCTCGTTCAGCAGATAGATAATTCGCCAATCGCCGACACGCAGCCGGTACCCGGGATGCTCCGTCAGCTTCTTGACGTTTGGAGCACCGCGCGGATCGCGCGCAAGCTCGTCCACCTTTCGCCGCAGCCGCATAGCATGGTCGCGAGGCATGCGCATCAGCGCCTTGACCGCTTCCCGGCTGAACTCGATAGCCCACACGCGGCAATAGTAACTTTACGACAATTCATCGTCAACTAAGCGTTACTAACGTCGCCGTGTCGATAAGACCATGACTACTTCAAGACTCATTGCCGGCGCGAGCGGCTACTCCTTCAAGGAATGGAAGGGCAACTTCTATCCCGAGAAGATGAAGCCGGATGAAATGCTGGCGTGGTACTCAGAGCGCCTGCCGACGGTGGAGATCAACAACACCTTTTATCGAATGCCCAAGGCCCCGGTGCTCGAGAAGTGGGCCAACACGACACCGGAGAATTTTAAGTTCGCGATCAAGGCCTCTCGCCGCATCACTCATCTTTCCCGGCTCAAGGCGGATAGCGCCGTCGACTCAGTAAATTTTCTTTACGCCACCCTTGAAGCACTCGGCGCCAAGCGCGGCCCGGTGCTTTTTCAACTGCCGCCGTTTTTGAAGAAGGATCTACCGCGCCTGACCCAGTTTCTCGGGTTGCTGCCAGTCGGGCACGGCGCCGCCTTCGAGTTTCGCAACGACAGCTGGTTCGACGATGACGTCTATGCCGCACTGAAAGGGGCCGGCGCTTCGCTTTGCCTGTCCGAGCGCGAAGACAACTCGCCTCCGCCACTGGTGGAAACAGCGCCGTGGGGTT
>JBGSWY010000009.1:0-2024 GCA_041751715.1 Burkholderiaceae bacterium | reverse complement strand
CAAAGGCGAATACTGCTTGTGCAGCTCGGACGTGATGAAGTTGAGCCACTCCTGCAGCTTGTAGCGTGCCATCGTGCCGTTGGCCGGCGCCAGTTGGGTCGCTGGTGCCTGATCGGCGATGTATTGCACGATGGCAGGGCCCTCAGTCAAGCGTGTGCCGTCGTCGAGCTCGAGCGTCGGTACATAGCCCTTCGGATTGACGGCGTAATAGTCGCCGCCGCCTTCGATCTGATGGGTCTTGGTGCTGACCTTGACCGGCGTGAACGACAAGCCGGCTTCCCGCAGCACGATATGCGGCGACAGCGAGCAGGCGCCGGGCGCGTAATAGAGTTTCATTGCTTCTCCTTAGGATGAGGCCGTGCGCAGATGCGCGACCGGTTTGCGGTTGAAAATGGACGACAGCGCGTAAGCACCGTCGCCGAGCAAGGCTTGCGCCAGGGCGGCTGCACTTAGAAACGCCGGGTACTCCCAGCCTCCTTTGGGTGCCGTAAACAACCAGCCATTCGGAAAGTGCACCCAGGTTGCGCCCAGCAATATCGGCATCAGCATTGCGGCAACCCAGCGCGTGCCGACGCCGAGCAGGATCATCGTGCCGCCGACCAGCTCGGCCGCAAATGTCGCGTAGGCCAGCGCACCCGGCAATCCGAGCGACTGGAAGAACTGCACCGTTCCCGGGAGCGTAAACACAAAGAGCTTCAGCAAGGCATGCGCAATGAACATCGCGCCGAGCGCGATACGTAACGCCAGCGCAGCGTACGGAGCCGTGCGAGAGTCGATCATCAGGCTTCTCCTTCGTTGAGTGATCAGGACGGGACGCACTGTAAATAGGCCAGGGAGAGAGATAAAGTCAGGCAAAAGCAAATATTTATCCCGGAATTCGGGATAATGAGAGCCTATCTCTCCACGCATGAGCCGCGTTGTCACCAAAACGGGATGGATGCTAGGCGTCGCGACGACGGCAAGGTTGGACACCTTGCGTAGGAGCGCAACGGCGCAGACGCCGTTTTGGTGGCAACCCTTCGGGAGCGGGGTGCCAGGTGGGAAAGGAAGGTTCCCACCCCCTTCCTTGGGCGCAGGGCGTCGTTGCCTCGTCCTGGTGTGCTTCTGCACACGGCGTCCTCGGCGCCTAACCCTGCACCGCGCGCACCCCGCTCGCGGTCATGTGAGGCTAAGAGGTAGGCTCTGATGGACCGCTGGGCTGCCATGCAATCCTTCGTTCGCGTCGTCGAAAGCGGCAGTTTTGTCGCCGCCGCCGAGCGACTTTCGCTATCGACCTCGTCGCTGTCGCGTCAGATTGCCGAACTGGAGCAGCACCTTGGCACGCGCCTGCTGAATCGCACAACGCGGCGGCTTTCGTTGACCGAGAGCGGGCAAGCGTTCTATGAGCGCGCAGCGTCGCTGCTGAATGACCTCGCTGAGGCCGAGGCCATCGCCGGTCAATCTGCGGCGAGGCCGCGCGGCACGGTGCGATTGACTTGCTCGCACAACATGGCAGAGCGAACCATCGCGCCGGCCATCGCGAGTTTCGTCGAGCACTACCCGGACGTGAAGTTCGACCTCACGGTGTCCGATCGCCTGATCGATCTGATCGATGAAGGATTTGATCTGGCGATCCGAATCGGCCAGATCGGCAGTGACCGTCTGGTGGCGCGCCGGCTGGGACAAACCAAACTGATCGTCTGCGCAGCGCCGCCATATGTGCAGCGCCACGGCGCGCCCGCAACGCCGAACGATCTGACCCGGCACAACGTGTTGACGTACGCCTATTCGAGCGCGCCGCGTACCTGGCGCCTGATCGACGGCGCAGACAAGGTGCACGAGGTGCGCGTCACCGGAAACCTGCACGCAAACAGCGGCGAAGCGCTATGCGCGGCGGCCGTCGCGGGGCTGGGCATCATCTGCGAGCCCGACTTTGTGGTCGGCGACGCGATTGCCGCGGGCCGGCTCGAGCGCCTGCTGCCTGGCTTCGAAGCGGCGACTGCCGAGATCTGGGCGGTCTATCCCAGTCGCCGGCATTTGTCGCT
>JBGSWY010000008.1:0-10494 GCA_041751715.1 Burkholderiaceae bacterium | reverse complement strand
ACCATGTCCGCTACGCGCGTATCGACCTGATGGGGCTGGTGCGGGAAGACCTGCTGTTCGATATGGCCCGTCACGTCGACTCCACGGTGCACCAATTCGAGGAGTGGGGCCTGCCCATCATGAAGGACCCGAAAACCGGGCGCTATCTGCGTGAAGGGCGATGGCAGATCATGATTCACGGCGAGTCCTACAAGCCCATCGTGGCCGAGGCCGCCAAGAAATCGGCGGACAAGGTCTTCAACCGCATCTGCGTCACCCACCTGCTGATGGATGACGGCAAGGAGAACCGGGTGGCCGGTGCCGTCGGCTTCAACGTCCGCACGGGCAACTACCACGTCTTCAAGTCCAAGACGGTGATCTGCGGCGCGGGCGGCGCCTCGAACATCATCAAGCCGCGTTCAACGGGCGAAGGTGACGGCCGCACCTGGTATGCGCCCTGGTCGTCCGCGTCCGCCTACGGGCTCATGATCAATGCCGGCGCCAAGATGACGCAGATGGAAAATCGCATCGTGCTGGCACGCTTCAAGGACGGTTATGGCCCGGTTGGCGCCTACTTCCTGCACCTGAAGACCTATACGCAAAACGCCTTGGGCGAAGAGTACGAATCCAAGTGGTTCCCCGCGCTGCAGAAAATGGTGGGCAAGGAGTATCTCGACCCCGAAGTCTCGCACCTGACTCATCGGCCGATACCGACCTGCTTGCGTAACCATTGCATCATCAGCGAAGTGGCCGCCGGCCGTGGCCCCATACACATGGTGACCATGCAGGCCTTCCAGGACCCCCACCTGGAAGAGGTCGGCTGGGAGAACTTCCTGGGCATGACCGTGGGCCAAGCGGTCCTCTGGGCTGCCACCGACGTCGATCCTAAAAACGAGAATCCCGAACTGACTACGTCTGAGCCCTATGTCATGGGATCACATGCGACATGCTCGGGCGCGTGGTGCTCGGGTCCCGAGGACGTTTCGCCGCCCGAGTATTTCTGGGGCTACAACCGCATGACGACGATCGAAGGTCTTTTCGGCGCCGGTGATGCGGTCGGCGGCACGCCGCACGCGTTCTCATCCGGCTCGTTTACTGAGGGCCGTCTTGCCGCCAAGGCCGCGTGCAAGTACATCGACGACGGAAAGGGCGAAGGAATTGTCGTATCCGACCCGCAAATCGAGCGCCGCCGGAAAGAAATCTACAAACCCCTGGAGCATTACAGGACGTACCGCAACGCAGTCGTGGCGGGTACCGTCAACCCGCACTACATCAACCCGCAGCAAGGGCTGGACCGCCTGCAAAAGCTGATGGATGAATATTGCGGCGGCTATACCGTCGGTTACATGACCAACGAGAAGCTCCTGAACATCTGTCTCAAGAAACTCAAGATCATGGAAGAAGATCTCGAGAGCCTGGCCGCGAAGGATCTTCACGAGCTGCTGCGTGCGTGGGAGCTGAAGCACCGTCATCGAGCCGCCGAGTGCGTTACGCAACACACGCTGTTCCGCAAGGAAACACGCTGGCCGGGGTACTACTACCGTGGCGACGTCATGAAGTTAGACGACGAGAACTGGCACGTGCTGACCGTGTCGCGTCGCGACCCGGAAACTGGTGAGTACGAGATGGAGAAGGCGCCTTGCTATCACCTGATTGCGGATGAGGAGCCGGCGACGATCGGCCACGCTACGCAACAGAAGCTGACCGTGTGAACGTCGTCGAAAACAGTGATGAGGAGATACGCGCCATCGCCGATCCACTGTGGCGCGATCTTCTGAAGGCCTCCAACGAAGGCAAGTACGCAGAGTTCGTCCAAAAGTTCGCCAAGTCGCTTGCGCTCACCATGAATGAGGTCGTCGTGAATCACCAGTTCGCCAACAGCGAGCTGGCCAGAAATCTCTCCGAACATGCCGATTATCTGGGCATCGTTCGTCGCGGCGAACATGTGACGGTCCTTTACCGTCAACGGAGCACCAAGAGGCCCGGTGAATGGCTCGGCAGGCTTGTCCTCGGCTACGAAGATGGTGATATCAGGATTTTCGCGGCGTCGATTTTCTGAGCGACGGACTCCTGTTGCAATGAGCGAAAAGATCCGGGACGGCAAGTTTGTCGAGCTCACCTACAAGGTGACCGACCGAGAAACGGGCCACGTTCTCAGCTGCGTCGAGTTTCCGTTAGGTTACGTTCACGGACACAATGAAATTCTGGCGCCTTCGGTCCACAGCGAACTAGAGGGTAAGTCCGTCGGCGATGTGACCGAAGTGCGCATCGACGGCAATCGCATCTTCGGACCGAGGGACGAGTTGCTCGTGTTCACCGATCTTATCGAGAACGTGCCCGAAGAGTTCCGTCAGGTCGGAACTTCCATTCTCATGGAGAACGAGAGAGGTCAGACGCGCAGCTTCATCGTGACGCGAATCGACGGCGAAACGCTGACTGTCGACGGAAACAATCCGCTTTGCGGCAGGGAGGTCGTTTTCACGCTCGAGATAGCGACGGTGCGCAACGCGACCGGCGAGGAGATGAAAGCCGGTGGAGCGGTGGGTGCGGCGCTGAAGATCGACCCGTCGCTAGTGAGGCCGGTTTGAGCGGCGGTGGACGAGTTAACTTTTTCCTTAAGGCTTAAAGTCCTGACTTTCACGACAAATGGGGTGACCTATGAGCGAGCAAAAACCGATCACCAAAGTTCCTGACGGCGTTACGCGCTTCTATACGACGCGTCAGATGCTGCCGAACGGCAAGGGGTTTGTCGGCTACGAAACAGTCTGGAAGCCGTTGCAGAAGGAGGTTCCCTACAAGACACCAAAGACGCCGTAGGATCGAGCACGGCGTCCTTCGCGTGGATGTTCTTGACAGACTATTCCAGCGGGCTCGCCAACGGCCGTGCCGCATCGTGCTTCCGGAGGTCGACGACGAACGCGTTATTGAAGCTGCGCGCAGGCTGAAAGACGAAGGGCTTGCGGAGCCGATCCTGCCTCTCGATCCGGAGTCGAACCCGCGGCTTGCCGCGTATGCCGAGCTGTATGGCAATGCAAAGGTCGCGCAGCGCGCTGTGCGCAAACCGCTGCTGCACGCCGGCATGATGGTCAAGGCAGGCGATGCCGAGGCAATGCTCGCCGGTGTCGCGCATCCGACGGCGCGCGTGATCGAGGCCGGGTTGATGACTATCGGGCTCGCAGAGGGCATTCATACACCTTCGAGCTTCTTCCTGATGATCCTGGATGAAAGGGTCCTGATCTATTCCGATTGCGCGGTCAACGTCGAGCCCGACGCCGAGCAGCTCGCCGACATCGCGCTTGCTTCGGCAGCAAGCTGCCGCGCGCTGCTCGGGGAAGAGCCGCGCGTCGCGTTGCTTTCCTTCTCGACGAAAGGCAGCGCACGGCATGCCCGTACCGAGAAGGTCGTACGCGCGCTCGAGATCGCTCGACTACGCGACCCGCGGCTCGCAATCGACGGCGAGCTTCAAGCCGATGCAGCTCTCGTCGAGTCGATCGCAAAGGCGAAGGTGAAAACCGAAAGCGCTGTGGCGGGGCGCGCCAACGTGCTGATATTCCCGGATCTCGACTCCGGCAACATCGCGTACAAGCTCACGCAGCACCTTGCCGGCGCGCGCGCCATCGGCCCGATCCTGCAGGGTTTCGCGCGTCCCGTCAGCGACCTGTCGCGCGGCGCCAGCGTCGACGACATCGTCGCCACCGCGGTGCTCTTGTCAGCGCAGATCTAAGGCGACGTAGTCCCGCGCCTGCGGTCCGTTGTACAGCGTCAGCGGGCGGATCAGGATGTTGTTTTCCATCTGCTCGAGCACCTGCACTGTCCAGCCTGGCACTCGGCCGATGGCGAAGATCGGAACGAACAGATCAGAGGGTATCCCGTTCAGGTAATAGACGACGCCGGCGTAGAAGTCGACGTTGACGTTGACGCCGTGGCGCGCATAGCGCTCCATCGCCTTCACCAGCGCCTCGAGGATCTGGTACCACTTCGGCTGGCCCATCTCGCGTGACAGCTTCTCGACGCCAGCGCGCATGTGGCGCGCGCGCGGGTCCTCGGCGCGGTAGACGCGGTGCCCGAAGCCCATTACCGGCTCCTTATTGGCGCGCTTACGCCTGACGTACTCGGCCGCGTTGGCGGCGTCACCGATTTCCTGCGCCATGTTCATTACGTTCTCCGCCGCGCCGCCATGTGCCGGGCCCGACAGCGCAGCGATTGCCGCCGTGATCGCGGCGTGCAGATTGGCTTCTGTGCCAGCTACGACTCGGGCGGTGAACGCCGACGCGTTCGAGCCGTGCTCGGCGTGCAGGATCATGTCGGTGTCCATCAACCGCGCGGCATCCGCGCTCGGCGCCACGCCCTTCAACATGTAAATGAAATTTGCGGCGTGCCCGAGTGCCGGGTCGGGTGCCACCGGCGCGCGGCCGTTGCGGATGTGCTCGTGCGCGGCGACGATCATCGGCACCTGCGAAGCGAGCCGTACGCCTTTGCGCACGATTGCCTGCGGCGAGTTGTCAGCCACGTCGGGATCGAAGGCCGCGAGCGCCGACACGGCGGTACGCAGCACATCCATCGGATGCGCATTTCTTGTAATTTCAATCAGCTTGTTGATCTCAGGCGGCAGCTTGCGCGCGGCTTTCAGGTCGGCGTCAAAGCGGGCGAGGTCATCCTTGCCGGGCAACTCCCCCTTGAGCAGCAGGTAGCAAGTCTCCTCGAAGGTCGAGCGTTCGGCCAGGTCGTGAATCGAGTAGCCGCGATAGCGCAGCTCGCCGGCGCGCCCGTCGATGTAGCAGACACGCGAGCGGTCGAAGTAGACGCCTGCGAGCCCGCGATGGATGTCGGTCTTCTCGGTGTCTTCGCTCATATTTGGAATCTCTCCAGCTGCCCTCGGACGGCTATGGAAAAGTCTTGGCGATTGCCGCTGCAGCGGCATTTAAGGTCGGCACGAACTCCAGGGCACGCGACAGCGGCAGGCGCGCCGTCGCCGCGTGAACGGCAACCGCCGCAACCACGGTACCGCCCGCTTCGCGCACCGGCACTGCGACGCAAGCGACACCCACTACGTACTCCTCGTTGTCGACCGCGTAACCATTGGCAGCGATGCGGTCGAGTTCTGCGGCGAGCAATTGCCGGTCAGTGATGGTGCGATCGGTGAAGCGCTGCAAGGGCATCGCCTCCATCAACGCGTCGCGTTCGGCGACTGGCTTGAAAGCCAGCAGCAACTTGCCGCTCGCCGCACTATGCGGCGGCAGAGTCGTGCCCACCGGCAAGTGCAGCCGCAGAGGCCAATCGGCCTCGACGCGATCCAGGTAGACGAGCTCTCCACGCCGCAACACGCACAGATTGCAGGTTTCGCGCAGGTCAGCGACGAGCTTGCGCAGTACCGTGCGACGTACTGCAGCCACTGCGTCGTGCTGCAGGATGTCGAGCCCGAAACGTGCGAGGCGAGGGCCCGGCACGTAGGCGCGGCCGGTGGGCTCGCGACTGATGAGCCCGGCTTCTTCGAACAGTGCGAGAGTGCGGTGCAGACTGGGCTTGGGCATTCCGGTCGCGAGCATCAGCTCGGCCAGCGTCACCGGCGCTCCGGCCGCGACCATCGCCTCGAGCACACCGAAGGCTTTTAGCGACGATGAGTTTTCGAGTGCCGCCTCGCGGCGCGCAGCATCGGTCAGGACGGCGATCACATTGCTCATGTCGCGGCAGCCTATCTCAAAACGTTCAGTTCATACAATCATTTTGTCTCACCCAATGGAACAAAACGCTTGCCAAGGGCAGGAACGTCGTTTAGCGTTTTATCCAACGAGACGGAGCGTCTCTACAGCAGCGATTGAGGAAAGCCCCATGACTGACATGAAACAACCGAACCGTGACGTGGTTCAAGGCAAACAAAAAATGACGCCCTCGGAGGCGCTCGTCGAAACCATGGTGGCGCAGGGTGTCACCGACATCTTCGGCATCGTCGGCTCGGCCTTCATGGACGCGCTCGACATCTTTCCGGCCGCGGGCATTCGCTTCATTCCGGTTGCGCACGAACAAGGCGCCGTGCACATGGCTGACGGCTATGCGCGTGTATCCGGCCGCCATGGAGTTTGCATCGGCCAGAACGGGCCAGGCGTCACCAATTTCGTGACCGGCATCGCCGCCGCCTACTGGGCGCACTCGCCGGTCGTGATGATCACGCCCGAGACCGGTTCGATGACGATTGGATTGGGCGGCTTTCAGGAGACTGAACAACTGCCGATCTTCTCGAAAATCACCAAGTACCAGGGCCACGTGATGAACGCGAAGCGGATCGCCGAGATCACCGCACGCTGCTTCGACCGCGCCATGCTCGAGATGGGGACGACGCAGCTCAATATCCCGCGCGACTTCTTCTACGGCGACATCGAAGTCGAAATTCCGCAACCGATTCGCATCGGGCGCGGCGCCGGCGATGAAGGCGCGCTCGACGAAGCGGCGCGCATCCTGGCCGAGGCAAAGTTTCCGGTCATTCTCGCGGGCGGCGGAGTGATGTTCGCCGATGGTATGAAGGAAGCCATTGCGCTGGCGGAGCTGCTGCACGCGCCGGTGGCGAACAGCTACCTGCACAACGACACGTTTCCGTCTTCGCATCCGTTGTGGTGCGGGCCGCTCGGTTACCAGGGATCAAAGGCGGCGATGAAGCTGATCAGCCAGGCCGATGTCGTGCTCGCGCTTGGCTCCCGCCTCGGACCCTTCGGTACGCTCGCGCAGTACGGAATCGACTACTGGCCGAAGAACGCGAAGATCATTCAGATCGATACCGACGCCAAGATGCTCGGCCTGGTAAAACCCATTTCGGTCGGCATCAACGGCGATGCGAAGGCCGCCGCGGCGGCACTTGTGCGCCGCCTCGAAGGCAAGACGATCGCCTGCCAGCAGAACAAGGCCGAGCGCGACACGAAGATCAAGGCAGAAAAGGCGGCGTGGGAGGCGGAGCTCGACAAGTGGACGCACGAAACCGATCCGTACTCGATAGAGATCTCAAAGAATTCGAGCTACATGCATCCACGCCAGATGTTGCGCGAGCTGGAGCGTGCAATGCCGAAGCGTGCGATGGTGTCCACCGACATCGGCAATATCTGCTCGGTATCGAATTCGTACCTGCGTTTCGAGGAGCCGCGCTCGATGCTGGCGGCGATGAGCTTCGGCAACTGCGGCTACGCGTTCCCGGTCGCCTGCGGCGCCAAGGTGGCGGCGCCGGATCGTCCGGCTATCGCCTATGTCGGCGACGGTGCGTGGGGAATTAGCCTGAACGAGCTGCTCACGTGCGCGCGCGAGAAGATCGGCGTCACGGTGGTGCTCTTCAACAACGGTCAGTGGGGCGCCGAGAAGAAGAACCATGTCGACTTCTACTCGCAGCGCTACCAGGCAGTGGAACTTGAAAATCCAAGCTGGGCCGCTGTTGCCAAGGCTTTCGGGTGCGAAGGCATCACGATCGACAAACTGTCCGACGTGGGGGCCGCATTGCAGCAGTCGGTCAAGAATCAGGCTGAAGGCAGGACGACCGTGCTCGAGATGATGGTGACGAAGGAACTGGGCGATCCGTTCCGCCGCGACGCGTTGTCCAAGCCCGTACGGCACCTGGCGAAATACAAAGAGTACGTTTAACTGACTCTATAACAACTCAAGGAGACTTCCATGCAATCAGATTCCTCTACGCCGAATGGCGTCATGCGTCGCCGGCTGCTTGTTGCCGGTGCGGGCGCAACTGCAACCACGCTGTTGCCATCGTTTGCTTACGCTCAAGACAAATACCCGTCGCGCCCGATCGAACTGATCGTTCCGTGGGGCCCCGGAGGCGGCGCCGATCAGCTCGGGAGGCGCGTCGGCAAGCTGCTTGAACCCGATCTGAAAGTTTCAGTACCGGTGATCAACGTACCGGGCGCGACCGGCAATACCGGGATGACCAAGCTGCTGACTGCTCCTGCCGACGGCCAATCGACGGCAATTTTGATCGGCGACACGCTGTCCACCATCGCCGGCGGCGGCCGCTGGAAGCTGGCCGACGTGGTGCCGCTTGCGGTGATGATCCGTCAACCGACGGGGATGTACGTCAAGACAGACAGCAAGTACAAGACATTCAAGGACCTGCTGGCCGATGCGCAAAACAACGAACTCAAGGTGGCGATCCTCGGCTTCGGCAGCGCCGACGAGATTCTGATCAACCAGATGAACGCCAAGGGCGCGAAATTTCGTATGGTGCCGTTTGCTTCTCCGGGCGAGCGCTACTCGTCGATCCTCGGAGGCCACGCCGATGTGCTGGTCGAACAGCCCGGCGATGTCCGCTCGTTTCTCGACAGCAAGCAGATGCGCCCGCTGGTGTTCTTTGCCGATGCGCCTGCGCCCGGCTTTCCGTCCACGCCGCTTGCCAAGGACAGCGGATTCCCGATTGTCATTAACCAGTTTCGCTCGCTCGTCGTGCGCGCCGGCACCGATCCGAAGCAGGTGGCAACGTTGTCCGCTGCGCTGGAAAAGGTCGGGCGCTCGCCTGAGTTCGTCAAATACCTGCAGGATGAATATGCCTATGCCGATAGTTTCATCCCGGCGGCAGGGGCCGGCGCATTTCTCGAGCGCGAACTGAAACTGATCCAGCAGAACACGCCGAAAAAGCAGTAGCGGCGCCGCGGCGGCGGCGTCAACGTTGTGCGGCTATCGGCCAGGGAGACTCCAATGAGGGAGCGATTGCGGCTCGTGTTGCCGTACGCCGTCATGTTGCTGGTCGCAGGACTGCTGTACTACGCGGCCACGCTGATCGATGCGCCCGGGGGTCTGAGCGGAACACGGATCGGGCCTGACGTCTGGCCCAAGGCCATCATCGGCGCGATGGCAGCGTTGTGTATCTACGAGATCGTCAAGCGGCTGCTGATTGGCGCTGCCGGCGACGCCGGTGGACTGACCGAAGGACTCGTCCGGGCGCCGGACACGGCCGATGCCGAACCGGTGGTCCCGAAAACCTCGGTCGACAACCGCAAACTCGCGGCCGGCCTGGCGTTGATTGCGGGTTTTGTCATCGGCGTCGTGTATCTCGGCTTCTTTGCCGCGACGGCGCTGTTCCTGGCGTTGTTCTCCTGGGTCGGCGGCTATCGTCGGCCACTGCCCGTGGCGCTCGCCAGCGTGCTCGGCGCGTTCATTCTGCTGGTGATCTTCATGCGGGTGGCGTATGTATCACTGCCGCTCGGCGTCGGGCCGTTTCATAGCCTGTCGACATTCATACTGCAGTTGATCGGCGCCTGAGGCGGCGGCACCGACATGGACGTGCTTGTCAATCTGCTGCACGGGCTGGCCAACATTTTCACACCGGTCAATTTCGCGGTGATGGTGATCGGCCTCGTGCTCGGCATGCTGGTCGCCGTGCTGCCCGGCCTGACGCTGGTGATGGGCGTCGTGCTCGCGCTGCCATTCACCTACAAGATGGGGGTCGAGCCGGCGCTGATCCTGCTGACCGCGATGTATGTGTCCGGCACGTACGGCGGCGCCATTACGTCGATCCTGTTCCGCATCCCCGGCGAGCCGATGGACGTGCCGCTGCTGTGGGACGGCTACGCGATGACGCGGCGCGGAGAAGCGGCGAAAGCGCTCGGCTATTCACTGGTGGCCGCGCTGGTCGGCGGGTTGCTCTCGGCCGTGGTCATGGTGGCGCTGTCGAAACCGGTTGCGAGCATGGCGCTGAGTTTTTCGTCGCCGGAGTTTTTCGCGATCACTGCATTCGGTCTGGCGAGCGTCGTCGCACTGAGCGGCGGCTCGCTGGTCAACGCGTTGATCAGCCTGTGCCTGGGCCTTTTGATCGCGACGACCGGCGTGGATGCCATCTACGGTGCCGAACGTTTCGCTTTCGGCGTTCCGTTCCTGCAGGACGGAATTGAGTTCCTGCTGGTGATGGTGGGCGCCTATGGCATCGGTGAAGTGTTGACGCGCCTGCACGCTGGCTTCGTATCCGAGGCCGGTGGTGGATCGAACCACGCCGCACCGCGTTTCAAGACCGCGTTTCCGCGTCTCGCGGAACTGCTGGCGATCAAGGGCTCGTTCCTGCGCGGCACGGCGACCGGCATCGCAGTCGGAGTCGTGCCGGGTGCAGGAGCCACGGTGTCGGCGTTCGTCGCCTACGGCATCGAAGGCCAGTTCGTGAAAACCGGCAAGAGCGGGTACAAGCTCGGCGACGGCGCAGCGGAAGGCATTGTCGCGGCCAAGTCTGCCGCCACCGCGTCGGTCGGCGGAGCGCTGGTGCCGCTGCTGACCATGGGCATTCCAGGCAGCGGCGCGACCGCAATCATCCTGGCGGCGTTTCTGTTGCATGGAATCCAGCCCGGCCCGCAGGTTTTCGTTTCGAGCACTTTACTGATCTACACCGTATTCGCCGCAGTGTTTGTCGGCGTGATCGGCATGTGCATTCTCGGCTACTTCGCGATCAAGCCGCTGTGCAAGGTGCTCGACGCGCCGGAAGCGCTGGTGTCGGCCTTCGTGGTGGTGTTCTGCTTCATCGGCGCATTCGCGGCACGCAGTAATCTG
>JBGSWY010000007.1:0-24333 GCA_041751715.1 Burkholderiaceae bacterium | reverse complement strand
CGGCGTACGCCTCGTAGCCGGCGACCGAAGTGAAGGTCTTGGTGCCGATGAAGTCGAACGGCTTGACCAGATCGCGCGCGCCGCCGGGGCCGGTGACCGGCTGCCGGTTACCGCTGCGACGATCGCCGCGCACGATGTCGATCTGATAGGTCTCTTTCAGATTCAGCGTGGCGTTGCTGGCAGCGGAAATGGCTCCTGCCTGTACCAGCGGGATCGAGACGTTCTTGCCACCGATCGGCAATGTGATGTCGGCCAGGTTGTTCTTGAAGCGGAACTGGAACGTGATGTCTTCCACCCCGTTGCCGTTGTTGTCGATATGAATCTCGTACAACGCATTGGCATCGAGCGAAAAGTAGTTCGGTCCGCCGTACGGATCCTGCAACGGCAGGTAGTTGGCCACCAGGGTCACGAATCCATCGCGGCCCGGTTCGTACGAGCGAAACATGTAAAAGTCGGTGCCGTCGACTTTCGGAGCGCTGGTGATGAACGGCGCTTCGCGATGACTTGATGCGATCGCTGGGGGGGCGATAGCAGCGCCGAGCGCGGCCAGCGCGGCCAGCGCAAACGGTGCCGCTCGTATTGGTCTTATTGACATAGTGTCTCCTGGCTGAAGCGTGAGGTTGAAATGGAATCGGAGTTCCAGCAGTGCTTACGGGCCAGGGATCGATTTGGATGAGGCGCTGGGCTGTTTTCGCACCTCTGCGGCATAGCAAAGCGCGCCCCCGGTTGCGGGACTGCCGCTTGCAACTACGGCCGCAAAAACGCACCCAATCTTCCGGCGCCTTGCGCCAAAAGGGCCTCCGAGGCGGCGAAGCACCAGCGCAGATAGCCTTCGCCCTCGGCTCCAAATGCGGCGCCGGGCGCGATGCCGAGGCCGGCTTCGGCCACCAGTTGCTTGGCCAACGCAACGCTGTCGTCGCTGCGGCCGATGATGCGGAAAAACAGGTACATCGCTCCGGGCGGCGGTGCCACTTCGATTTGCGGAATCGCGGCCAGCGCGGTGACCAGCAGATCGCGCGATTTGCGTAATCGCGCCACAGTTTCCTGGACCCAAACCTCGCCGTCGTTGACTGCCACCAGCCCGGCACGCTGCACGAACGGAGGCGCACACGAGGTGTTGAACTCGATCACCTTGCCCAGCTGATCGATGAATTGCCGCGGCGCGATGAGCCAGCCAAGGCGCCATCCGGTCATCGTCCAGCTTTTCGAAAATGTATTGGCGCTGATCACGCGATCCTCGTCGCCGATCTGCGACAGCACGCTCGGCGCGTGTCCGTTGATCGTCAGCGACCGCTCGAACACGATGCGCTCATACGCGTCGTCGCAGACCAGCCAGGTCCCGTGCCGGCGGCAATGCACCAGCAATTGGTCCCAGTCGTGTTGCGGCATAGTCCAGCCGGTCGGGTTGTTCGGCGAGTTGACCAGCACGATGCGCGTGGCCGGTGTCGCTGCGTCGAGCAGCTGCTGCAGATCGAGCGACCACACGCCTTGGTTGCAGGTGAGCGAGACGGGAACTACCTGCGCGCTCATGATGCGCGGCATCGCGGTCAGGTTGGGCCAGACCGGAGTGACGATGACGACGCGATCGCCGGGCTCGATCAACGCCTGGTCGATCAGCGACAGCGCATGCACGCCGGCGCTGGTCACAGCGATCCGATCGACGCCGATCCGTTGCGCTGGCGCGTGCAACCGGTTGGCGTAAACGGCCAGCGCTTCGCGCAGCTCGATTAGCCCCAGGTTGTGGTTATAAAACGTCTCGCCTGCATCGAGCGCGGCTTTCGCTGCATCGCGGATGAAGGCAGGCGTGACCTGATCGCCTTCGCCGAACCAGAACTTCAGGATGTCCGATCGGCCAATGCCCGCATTGGCGACTTCGCGGATGCGCGAGGCGGGCAGGGCTTGAATTGTCGGTCGAATCATCGCGGCTGGTGCAACCACTAAAGCCGCGAATTATCCGTGTTCAGTTCAGAAGCCAGAAGCACACGCGGCCTGTCCACGCTTAGGCGCTTAGCTCACCCTGCGAGCGCCCGCACAATAATATTGGCGCGTGAAAGCGATGCGCATGCTCGGCCAGCATTCCATAGAGCGCTGAGGTTTGGGTCCTCAGCGTCTGCCTCTACGGGATAAAGGTGCTGTTCATGTTGGACCACGGCAAAGTAAACGAGCCCTGCACGAAGAGGCGCCAGGGGTCAGGGGGCGTGGATCTGCGTGCGACAAACTTGAACTCCCCGCGGCTTCGAACGGGGGCAACCCCGATATCCACTTCAGTCAGCGTGAAATGAAACGAGCCGTTAGCGATCCACACGTCGCCGTTTTCGGTTAGGAGTTTGGCTCTGCCGTTGAAGTGCGTTGTCCCGACGACAAGCCCGGGATTCAGATCGATTTGCATTTTCACCATTCGAACCTGGCAACGGCCTTCGGCAGTTAGCGCGGCCTGAAGGGTTGCACTGTCAACAGCTTCCGGGCGACGCAGCTCGATCAAGCCGCCGTTGATGGTGGTCGAAACGGCAGCGCTTTCATCCATGTGCATCGAGCAGACATCATTCGGTGAAATCAGATCCCAAAACGGACGGGATCGTCATAAATCCGCGCGGCTGCTTGGTCCGGGTCAGGTGCCTGCGCGTAACTCCGCATGCCGGCATTGGAAGTCAAGGCGGATGGGAGGCGCAGCCGGCGACAACCGCGCACGTGAGCGCAATCCAGATGCGGCGCAACGACACGTTGACAGCGCGCAGCGATCCGGAATTTGAGACGGGATGAATTTTCATGGAAAGAGTTCCTGGTGGGGTTATAGGAGCGGGTGTCACCGCTCCCGGTTATCAGCTGCACACAGCTCAGTTGAGATTTAGTGGCCTCCCTTGCATCTGCGGCTGTACCGGGAGGTTGCGTGGCGTCCGCGTGCCGTCGCCCAGTTGCATCCGATCATTGGCGCCCCAGGCCCACACGTTGCCTTGCGAATCGAGCGCGAGTGAATGTTTGTCTCCGGCGCCGATGCTCTCGATGCGGGCCATACGAGCGATCCAGCCGCCATCGATTAGTACGGGCGTTGAGGAATCCAGAAGGGACCCGGAGCCTAGTTGGCCGTCGCGGTTTGAGCCCCAGGCGTACACCCGGCCGTCAGACAGCAGCGCCAGCGAGTGATGCGAACCGGCCGCAATGCCTACGACGAAGCCTGGCAAGGACACCGCCATCGGTATCAGCACAGTAGACGTACTGGCGCCCGTTCCAACTTGGCCATTTCCATTTCCGCCCCAGGCATACACCCTTCCGTCTACGGTAAGCGCAAGCGAGTGGACGTATCCCGTCGCGACGGCAAGGATCCCATTCGGTGAATCAATTCTGGTCGGCATACTTCGCGCCCACGTGTCGCCCTTGCCGAGTTGGCCGAAAACGTTGTCGCCCCACACAAAGAGGTAGCCGTCGCGGCGGATGGCCACCGTGTGGGCAAAACTCCTGGTCGCGCGCGCGAACCCAATACCCCTAGCATCGCTGAAGATCGGTTGTGGCGCCAAATACCTTCTCGACATGCCATTGCCATGATTGGCGTTGCCCCAGCTCCAAAGTTGACGCGCATATCTGGAATAGGCGGGAATCGACACCGCGATTGACGAGGAATAGCCGGCGGCGACGAAACGCGCGGGCTCATCACTATTGAAGCCGCTGACACGCACTGCAAGGGGGCGCCTGTCTCTCGTGCCGTCGCCGAGTTGCCCATCCTCTCCATTTCCCCAGGCGTGCACGGAACCGTCAGCAAGGGCGGCCAACGTGTGTTTTAGGCCAACCGCAAACGTCGCCACGTCCGATAGGCCGATAACGGGTTGCGGCTCTTCACCCGTATAGCCTAAAGAAAACGTACCCCGACCCAGTTCTCCATCCTGGTTTCTTCCCCATGCGACCAGTGTTCCGTCTCCGCGCAGTCCGACCGAGTGCTCAAACCCTCCACCTAGCCGAATCGTTGCCTCGGTAGGCGTCGGCTGGACCGTTAAAGTCGCCGGCACGCTGATCGCCGCAGGAACCTGTGAATTGCTCACGACGACGAAAAATTGAGCGCCGTCGTCGCCCAACGCAGCATTCGAAATTGTGAGTTGCGCGCTTGTCGCCCCATTAACCTCTTCGATCCGCCCGTACTGGTCGCGAAACCATTGGTAGGTGAGGGCGCCGCCCGTGGCATGCACCTCAAGGCTCGCGCTTCGGCGGAAGAAGGTCGTTTGGTCGCGCGGATGTTGGACGATTGCCGGTGCTGTCTGCGCCGGCCGCACGGTGAGTAGCGCTGCGCGCGACATCGTCCATACGCTGCCCCCGACGTTGCGCGCCGCCAGCCGGAACAAGGCCTGGTCGTCGGTCGCGATCTGAACGTTTGGCAACACAAGGTCCGTCGCTGCCGATCCCGCGTCAACCCAGGCTGCCGAACCCGGCTGCTGGCGTTCCCATCGCAGTTCCTGCAAAACCGAAGAGGTGGTCGCGGCTCTAAACACGACTGTCGTGCCCATAACTGCCCACTCGTCCCTTGGTTCGTTCACGACCACCGGGGCGGCGGCTCGAACCGTGACCACGCCGTCATTGCTTGTGATGCTGCGGCCGCTTGGATCGGTCACTGTCACCGATAGCTGCATGCCATCGTCTGTGAGACTTACCGGGTTGATAACGATCGCAGAAGCCGTCTCCAGGTCGATCGGAACGCCATTGCGAAGCCATTGGTAGCGCAACGGCTGTTCACCGATCGCCGAGACGGCGAGCAGCACATAGCCGCGTTCGTCGACGCTGCCGCTGATCGGATGCATCGAGATTACGGGCGGTGCAGCAGCGGGTCCAGCGCAAATTCCTCCGGGGCCGGGACCGCACATGATCCCGACGCCCGAAAAGCTCGTGATCAGCGCGCTGTACGTCGTATCCGAAGTCGATGTGACCAACTGCTCCCAAGCAGTGCCCTCGGCGTTCGTTTTCAGAAGGCTCACTCCGTCCCCGGGTTCGCCGGCGGTGCGCGGCAGTGTCAGCGTGATGGCCACGCTAAAGCGCACGCCATGCGGCAGCAGCGCATACATCTTCGCCGCGACTTCAACACCCGCGGGCAGCGGTAACAACTCGCTCGCGGTGGCCGTCGTTATTTGCAGCGACGTGTCGGCGGCAAGCGCATCAGCAGGGATGGTTAGCGTCACGCCATCGGGGCCGTTGAATGTGCCGCCGGCGGTGCCGATGACGACTGCCGGCGGTGGCGCTTGCGGCGCCGCTGGGACGGGCGATCCGACCGTAACGCCGCCATCCCCGCCGCCGCATCCGGCTACGAGTGCGAGCATCAGCAGTGCTGGCCATACGAGCCGGCGTCGAATCGTGTGTCGAGTGTTCATCCTGTTCTCTACTAGTGTGGTCAATCAGTTCTGGCCGAGGCGATACGCGAACCCGTGCGACCGTTGATTGCAGTAAATTGGTTAGCAGCCGAGCGACGCCATGCTCGGTCGCTCTTGAGATCTGTTCAGGCGTCGAACTCCCGCAGGCCGAACGTGCCTTCCACAAACAGCAGCCGGTCGTCACCGCGTTTGCGCGCCATTAACTTGAATCCCCCCGTGCTCCGAGCGGGAGCAATCGACGTATCGACGCTGTCCAGCATGAATCGGAAGAGCCGTTCTTGATTCGGCAAGTCCGTCACCCACACGCCATCGCTAGCGGAGAAGATCCGCGCACGACCGTTGGAGGTCGGCGCTCCCACCTCAAGCGCGCCGTCGAGCTCGAACTCGATCTTCACCGCTCGGATCCGGCAGCTATCCTCCCCGAGAGTCATCGCGGCGTGAAGCGTGGCGCTATGCACGTTGCTCGGCTCGCGAACATCGAAAACGCTGTCGTTGACCTCGTGCTTGGCCTGGACGGTCGCATCCACGCGTAGCGTGCAAGTGACTGGTTGCAAGCGCCGGTTTTGGAAGCGCCGGTCATCGAAGGGGCGCGGAAGATTGAAAATTTCTGTCGCGAGCTCCTCACGCGTCGGTAGTGCGGACCGCGTCGTTCCCTCCGCAGTGAAATGCGTCGCCGGCATACGCAGAAACGAGCAGCACGAAGTCCGGCTGCACGGAAGCGCACCTGACGATAAGAGCGCACGTGAGCGCGAGCCCGATGTGGCACCGGCGGCGCGCAGCGACGTGCAAGTTGGGGCGGAATGAATGTTCATGGTGAGGGTCCTTATTTGAGTTAGGAGCGGCTCGTCGCCGCTCCTGGTGTGAGCTTCACGAATTGCTCAGTTGAGGTTTAGCGGGCGCCCCTGCATCTGCACCTGCACCGGCAGGCTGCGCGGTGCCACCGTACCGTCGCCAAGCTGCATGCGGTCGTTCGCGCCCCAGGCCCACACGTTGCCGGCCTCATCGAGCGCGAGTGAATGCTTTCTTCCAGCCCCGATGTTGACGATGCGGCCAGTCCAGCTGCCGTTGACTCGAACGGGTGTGCGCGAAAGCAGAGGGCTGCCGTTGCCTAACTGGCCGTCGAAGTTTTCGCCCCAGGCGTACACGCGACCGTCCGACAGCAGCGCCATAGAGTGCTTTTCACCGGCGGCAATGCTGATGACGAAGCCCGGCAACGCCACAGCCATTGGCGTCGATTCACAAAGTGTGGTGCTGCCCACTCTGCACAGCGTGGTAGAGCCCGTTCCAACTTGCCCGGCTTCATTCAGGCCCCAGGCATACACCGTTCCGTCGGCGGTAAGCGCAAGAGAGTGGTTTGTTCCCGCCGCAACAGAGATGACCTGCGCCAGCTGCGGAATGTATTTCGGCTCCGTTTGCCCCGTTGTGTCGCCCGATCCCAACTGGCCCCAAATGTTGTTGCCCCACGCGTGTACGAAGCCATTGCTTCCCGTGGCCAGCGTATGTAAATCCCCTTGTGCTGCGCGCCGGAACGCGTAACCGCCGCCGATCAGTTGTGGCTCCAAATACTGGTTGGAAGTACCGTCGCCATGAAGGTCAGTGCCCCAGCTCCAGTGTTGACGCATTCGATCGAGCGCAATCGAACCGAAGGAACCGGTAACAAAACTCACCGCCGCAGACGAGAAGAAGCCACCAATCTGCACTGCAAGTGAGCGCGTGCTCGTAGTGCCATCGCCGAGTTGCCCTAAATTCCCTCTGCCCCAGGCATGCACGGAACTACCAGTAGCCGTGGAAAGGACGGCCAAATTGTGTTTCCAACCGGAGGCGAAGGTCGCCACGCCAGTTAGGCCAACAACACGCTCCGGCGCTTCCATGTCAGAGAACATGCCCCGGCCCAGTTCACCGTCACGGTTCCTTCCCCACGCGATCAATGTGGCGTCCGCATGCAGTGCCAGGGAGTGCTCGAACCCGCCGCCTAGCCGGGGGATGACCTCGGCAGGCGTTGGAGTGACCGTCAGAGTCGCCTGGTTGCTGGTGGCGAACCCTTTCGAATTGCTCACGACGACATGAAATTTCGCGCCGTCGTCGGCTACTGTGGTGTTCGAAATGGTGAGTTGCGCGCTCGTTGCTCCTCTTATCGGTGGGGGAGTCCGATCGCGAACCCATTCGTAAGTAAGGTTGCCGCCGGTGGCGACGACGTCGAAGCTCGCGCCGCGCCCGGCGAAGGCCATTTGGTCGCCCGGGTGACGGACGATTGCAGGTGCGGTCTCCGTAGGTCGCACTGTGAGCAGCGCTGGCCGCGTCATCGTCCATACGATGCCGCCAACATTGCGCGCCAACATTCGGAACAAGGCTTGGTTGTCGGCCGCGATCTGAACGTTTGGCAGCGTGAGCTGGTTGGTTGTCGAGGACGCAGGGATCCAACTTGCCGCACCTAGGTTGAGGCGTTCCCACTTGAACTCCTGCGCCACTGAGGAATTGGTGGTGGCGGTGAATAAGGCTGTAGTGCCGGCCACTACATCCTGGTCGCGCAGTTCATTCACAATGACCGGAGCAGCCGCTCGAACTGTGACCACGCCGTCATTGCTTGTGATGCTGCGATTGTCGCGGTCGGTCACTCTCACCGACAGCCGCATGCCATTTTCTGCGAGGCTTACCGGGTTGATAACGATTGCTGAGGTTGTCTCGCGCGAAATCTCATTGCCGTCGCGAAGCCATTGATAAGTCAACGGCTGGACACCAATCGCCGTGACGGAGAGCAGTACATAACCGCCTTCATCGACGCTGCCGCTGACAGGGTGCATCGATATCACCGGCGGTGCAGCGGCAGATCCGCCGCCGCCGGAGCCGCCGCAAATTCCGCCGGGGCCAGGGCCGCAACGGACTCCTGTTACCGAAAAACTCGTGATCAGGGCGCTATGCGTCGTATCAGAAGTCGAGGTGACCAACTGCTCCCAAGCGGTGCCGTCAGCGTTGGTCTTCAGGATGCTCACTCCGTCAGCGGGTTCGCCGGCGGATCGCGGCAATGTCAGCGTGACCGGCACACTAAAGCGCACACCGTGCGGCAACAGCGCGTACATCTTGGGCCCGACTTGAACGCCTGCCGGTAGCGGTAACAACTCGCCGGGAACTGCGGTTGTGATTTGCAACGACGTGTCAGCCGCCAGCGCTTCGGGAGGTATGGTCACCGTCACGCCATCGGGGCCGTTGACGATGCCGCCGGCGATGCCGACTACGACTGCCGGCGTTGTTTGTGGCATCGCTGGGGAGGGCGCTGGTAATGCGACCGTGTTGCCTTCATCGCCGCCACCGCCGCACCCGGCAACGAATGCGAGCGTCAATAGTGCCAGCACGAGCCAGCGTCGAATGATGTGTCGAGTGTTCATGGTTTTCTCCAACTTCAATTACTTAATTAAGGTTGAGGCCGGATACGCGAACCGGAGTGAACCGCTCGGTCATCGTGCCGTCGCCCAACTGTCCTGCGCCGTTGTTGCCCCAGGCCCATACGGAACCGTCGCTGCGCAATGCGAGCGCGTGAGGGCGGCCTTTGCCGGCGGCGATTGTGACCACATCGGTGAGTCCGGTTACTGCTCCAGGCGTGGAGCGCGTGAACGGCGCCATCGAGCCGGTGCCGAGCTGCCCGTATCGGTTTTCACCCCACGACAGTGCGATGCCATCGCCCCGAAGCGCTAGCGAGTTGTTTTCGCCGGCAGCGATGGCTGTGATCTGCGACGTCAGTAAGGTGGCGGTGGGAACGTTGCGATCGGTCGTCGTGCCGTCGCCGAGCTGACCGCCGACGTTCGAGCCCCACGCCCACACTGAACCACTGCGCAGGGCAAGTGCATGCCAGGCGCCGGCCGCAATGGCTGTCACTCCTGAGAGGCCGGCAATCTGCGCTG
Organism: Burkholderiaceae bacterium; assembly: GCA_041751715.1. Taxonomy (GTDB): domain Bacteria; phylum Pseudomonadota; class Gammaproteobacteria; order Burkholderiales; family Burkholderiaceae_F; genus JACCZX01. Next base: position 15,092 of record JBGSWY010000007.1, on the reverse strand, counting down.
GCGTGGAGCGCCCAGGGCCGAACCATGGCGTGCCGTCGCCGAGAGCACCCTGGCCCCATGACCAAACATTGCCGTTGATGTCGAGCGCCAGATAGAAGCCGTTTCCGGCGGCTATCGCGGTGATCTTGGGCAGGCCGGCTACAACGATTGGGGGAGAGATCGGTCCCAACCCAGCGGTGCAGTTGCTGAGCACAACGCCGTCGCCGTTGAGCAGCAGGGTACCGCTCGCCGCAACGATGTTCGTGGCGTCGATCCGCAGCGGGGTTTCGTAAGTACTGCCCAAGCCACAGTTGACATAGAGGGCGTATCCCCAGGCCCACGCTGTATCGTCGTTGCGGACTGCGACACCCCCACTATTGGCGCTCACCGACCTGACCCCTGTGAGGGTTCCCATCGGTGCGGCTATCGCACGATTGCCGGTCAGCGGGCCATTGCCGAGCCCACCGATTGCGTCACTGCCCCACGAGTACGGCACACCGAATTTGTCAACAGCGAGGGAGAACTCCGCGCCGGCCGCGATGCGCGTGACGGCGCCCAACGTTGGCGTGCTGGTCACCGACAAGGTAGCCGGGTTGCTGAAGACAGTCCCAGCGGTATTGCTCACGCTCACCTGGAACAGGGCGTTGTTATCCGTGAGTTGCGCGTTAGCGAAGGTGAAGCTGGCGTTAGTGGCGAGGTTGATATCGGTGAAGCCCGGATCGCCCACACGCTTGATCTGCCACTGGTACATCGGGGAGGTGCCGCTGGCGACCGCCGAGAAAGTCGCGCTGGCGCCGACCATGACGCTCACGCTCGCAGGGTGAGCCGTGATTATCGGTGCGACCACCAAAGGCGTGACCGTCAACGTGGCCGCTTGACTGGGCGTCGCGCCGTCGAAGTTACTGACGATGACGCGATAGCGCGTGCCATCTTCGGCTGCGACAGTGGCCTGCGTGGTGAAAGTCGGAATAAAGCCGCTTCCGACACTCGTCCAGTTGATTCCGGCGTCGCTGCTGAGCTGCCAGTCGTAAGAGAACGGAGGGAAACCGAGTGCAGTCACACCAAACGTAGCGGTGCTGCCCGCAGCCACAGAAGCGTCTTGCGGCTGCCGCGTGATGGTGGGCGGCGCGGCACCGAAGCCGCCAAAGGAAAAGCTCGTCACCTGCGCCGAGACCACCGAGCCCGACAGCGTGGCATTCGGCACGCGTTCCCACTCGCCGGCAGCATTGGTCTTATAAAGCGTCGGGGTGAGTCCCGCCGGCATCGCGCTCATATCGACCGGCACGCTGATCGTGACCGGCAGATTGAACACCGTGCCGTGCGGCATGAACGCGAACATCGCGCCGCCCGCGACAAACCCGTTGGGCAGCGCCGGTGCGCCGACATTGGTCTGTTCGATCGCGATCGTCGTCGGCGCCGTGAGTGCGCCGGGCGGAATGATCACTTGTGCGCCTGCGACGCTGATGGTTCCACCGGCTGGGCCGATGGCGCCGCTTGGTGCGACGCTCGGTGCAACGCCTGGGCCATCGTCTCCGCCGCCACAGGCAGTTAATACGAAACCTAGGCACAAGCCTGCCAAGATCATCAAGGCTGCTTGCGGCCAAGCTGAGAAGCGGCGTTGCGCCTTGAGTGCACGTGGCCGATAAAGTCTGGAACTATTTGTCGGTGTCATGTCGTTTCCTCGTCAAGCAGTGGGGGACGGGTCGGCTTCGGTGCGCCGCCGGCAGTGCACAGAAAGTGCAGCAGATCCATCGGCTCATCGAAGACTCGGTTCTCTTCGCAGTCGACGGCACGAGCGCTCGCGCGAAAGGCCGTGCGCTCGAACCAGACTCTGACAACGAAGAGTTGCGACCCATCCATGTGCCGCACGCTAGGCGGGGCACCGTTCCGCGAGCGTGCCGCGGTGCTCGATAAGTCGCTTTGTCGAATTTTCTGTTTCTTCGGCGTCGAGTCCTCACCTAGACTCGGCAAAGGTGTTCTGATTTGGGTTCTTCAGTTGTGAGTCGTCGACGGCGTTACTGTCGGCGCTCGCGAACTTTCAGTCTTGAAGCGGCCTGAAACGCGGCCTGAAACTTTATGAAATCGGGAGACTTCGCCTTGTGCAGGATTCGCCGCCGCTGACATCGGTCACTTCGCTTCGCATGCCGACCAGCGTCAACTGTTGAAGGACGGCACGCCGGTGCCTATCGGCGCACGGGCGTTCGATTCGCCTTCGTTTTCCGCCACCATTCCTGCGCGCTGCACGAACGGCGGCGCGCACGACGCTGCACGTCGGGCGACCACGCGCCGTTGTGGCAAGCCAGTGAAACTGGGACGACCTCGGCGCTCATGATGTGCGGCATCGCGGTCAGGTTTCGGCCAGACCGGCGTGACGATGACGACGTACGCCGCCAACGCTTCGCGCAGCTAGATCAGTCCGAGGTTATGGTTGTAGACCGTGTCAGTTCGGCCAATCGCACGGCTCATCGCTTGGCAGCAATGACGGTTGCGGTCGCCACTACTGGACACGCGTGTTGATTCTGCAGGGAATGCGAGAGGTCGGCGCTTAAAACAGCAATCCTGCTTCAAGCAGGTAACGCGTCTGCGAACGGTCGTTACCTTTTGCACCCAATGCCAGACCCGTCGTCGTCTTACGTGCCTGAACATACGCGAACTCGCCACGAACGAAGAAGATCTTGTGCTGATAGGTCGGCGTCGCGGTGACCGACCACGCTTTGCTGCCTTGACCGTATAACAGGTTAGGCGCGCCACTCGCGGCGCTACCGGTGGACGAAATGTATTCAGCGCGAACGGGCAAATTGACCCCCGCCAGCCGCAGCCCTCCGACTGTGGATCCGGCGTCGAATGCATAGTTGACCAGCAGCGCTGCGCCGGCGGTCGTCGCCTTTTGCCTGGTGTCGTACACGTCGCTCGCCGGAATAGACGTGTATTGGATGTATGGCTGTATCGTCCAGGGCCGCGAAGTGTAGGTATAGATTACGTTGTAGATGCGTTGGTTGTTCTGGTACAGCGGCGTGGCCGAAGTTGAAACGGTAGTCCGCTTTGTATTGGCGCCGGCGACAAGGGTAACGGCGTTTTCTTTGTCGAGGTTTATTACTGCCGAAAGCGTTACCCAGCTGAACTTGCACGAATAGAAGCCATCGTTCCATGACGCCGCGAGCGCGAGCGGGCCCGTGGCGTAGTTCACCTGTACTCCACGATTCACTGAGTTTCCCTGATTCCGGAGAAGGCCGCGCTGAACGTTGATGTTCTCGAAAGAAAACGTGTACTCAGCTCCGATCAGCGTGGGGAGCTTGCCGACCATGATGGAAAAGTCCTCGCTGGGAGCGAGCTTCAACAGCCACTGAGGAACCGGCCCGTACAGGTCATTAAGAGTTTGGCTCGCATCGACAAAAGGCAATCCGAGAGCCGGCAGCGAGTACGCACCCGCCTGGACAAAAAACCGCACCAGCCCATCGGTCTTGTTCAAAAAAACCTGGCCGTTCGTAAGCTCGACTTGATTGCGATGGTCCGACGGATGAGTATTCGTCTGCCACAGCGTATGAGCGCTAACAACGCCCGTTACGTACATAGTGCCCAGTGGCGACAAGTCGAAACTAGCCGGCTGCGGCTTGAACGTAAGCGGCCCAGTCATCGCAAGCAATAGCGCATTGTTCGGTGATGCCGCCGAATCAAAGGCTTTCGATTCCATAGCAGCGCCTTGCACCGGCGCGGGCTGGGAAGCCGTTTGCGCATGCGCGCTCGCAGCCAATCCGATAGTTACGGCGAACAACGCTTTTTTCATTTATTTCCCCTCGAATCGCGAGCGCTCGCGTGAAGGGCCGTGCGCTCGAACCAGACTCTGACAACGAAGAGTTCGACCCATCCATGTGCCGCACGCTAGGCGCGGCATCGTTCCGCGACCGTGCCGCGGTGCTCGATAAGTCGCTTTGTCGAATATTCTGTTTCTTCGGCGTCGAGTCCTCACCTTGACTCGAGAAAGATCTCATTTGCGCTCTTCAGTTGTGAGTCGTCGACGGCGTCACTGTCGGCGCTCGCGATCTTTCACTAGCGAAGCGGCGTGAAACCCGGCCTAAAAAAACGTTATGAAACCGCGGGCCTTCCACTGGTGAAGGATTCGCCGCCGCTGACATTCGGTCGCTTCGTTTTGCATGCCAACTGTGTCGGCGATGCGTATGACGACGCGGGATTCCGCACGTCGCCATGCGCTCCACGCTGAAGCTCATGATCTAAGAAAATTCGGACTGATTAGGCCGACATCTATTCTTGCCGTCTGGCAAACTGGCGAATCGACGGGAGCCGCGTATGGCATCGACGACTGGCGGCACGCTCGATCCGGCCCGCAACGGAGGTCCGAAGCTGCGCCTGCTGGGGCAGGTCGAACTCCACGGTCCGGTCACGTTGCGCTTTCTTCCTGAGCGCCGTTTCCGCTTGTTGGCATATCTTGCGCTACAGGGAAAGTGGGTCGCGCGTGACCAACTGGCTCATGCGTTTTGGCCGGATCGAACTCAGGACGCGTCACGCACCAATCTCCGGAAGGTGTTGGCTGAGGTCCGCGCACTCGGTGTCCCGGCGCTGGAAGACTCTCGCCACTCGCTGCGTTGGCTGGTTGAGCATGACGTAACTGAGTTTGCGCGCGCCCACGCGGAGAACGACCATGCAGCGGTGCTGCGTTTGTATGGCGGGACCCCGCTGGATGGTCTTGACGGCAGCGACAATCCATCTTTCGCGACGTGGTTGCGCCGCGAGCGGCTTCGATTGCGAACGATGTGGCGAGAGTCGGTCCTCGCCACGGTGCGCGACGTTGCCCCGCAAGCCGCCGTTAATCTGTCTCAGCGTTTGCTCGACGACGACCCTTATGACGAGGAAGCCGTGCGCCTGCAAATGGGAGCGCTCGCTGCGCTTGGGCGGGTGACTGATGTCGCACGGACCTACCGGAGGTTCGCCGAACGCGTGACCGAAGAACTCGGCGTCGATGTCGCGATAGAGACGCGCAATCTCGCCCACGAGCTGCAAAATGAAACGCCGTCGCCACCGGTACTGGCCACGAAACCGATCGAAACGTCGGAAGGTTTCATTGGCCGCGACGCTGAGCTGGCTGAACTGCAAGCATTGCTGGCGGATCCGGAATGTCGGTTGATCACGGTGACGGGTCCGGGCGGCATGGGCAAGAGCCGGCTCGTCAAAGAATTGATTCATCGGCTGCCGCTCCGGGCTGGCGAGCCGGTAGTCTGGATGGCCCTGGACGATTTGACCGATATCGCTCAGGTGGCACCGCGGCTCGTGCGCGAACTCGGTCTCGCAGCCGCACCGCTGCAGGACGCAGTCGACGTCGTGGCCAAGCACCTTGCGCCGTTGAAAGCCACGCTGGTGTTCGACAACTCCGAGCATTTGCCAAGCCTCAAGAACCTCATCGAGCGTTGGTTGGCTGTTGCTCCCCAGCTCAAGATCGTTGCGACCTCACGCGCACGCATCGGCGTTAGAAGTGAATGGCTCGTCACGTTGCAAGGCCTTAACACGCCGCCCGCCGACGCCGGCGACGATGTGTTCAGCTCCGACGCAGCGCGCCTGTTCGTCACGTACGCTCGTCTGACTCAACCGCGTTTCGACGCACCGAGCAATGCTCGCAATGTGGCCGCGCTGGTGCGCGCAGTGGGTGGCATGCCGCTCGCGATCTTGCTGGCTGCGGGCTGGGTCCGGGTTCTGCCAGTGGCCGACATGGTGTCGGACCTGACCCACTTGCTGCATGTGCTTGAACGGGTCGAGGAGGGCGATGAGCGGCCGGAGCATCGCAGCGTGCGCGCCACCTTCGAGCAATCGTGGCGACTGCTTGCACCGGCGGAGCAGCACTTGCTGATGATGCTATCGGTTTTTGCCGGCACGTTCACGCGCACTGCTGTTCACGACGTCTCACTGGCGCCGTTGCCGGTATTGGGATCGTTGATTGACAAATCGCTGGTGCAGATCGATGGCAGCGCCCGGTGCTCTCTCCACCCGCTGATCCAACAGTTCGCGGCGCAGAAGCTCGATGCGGAGCCCGCCCAGCGGGTTGCCATCCGTGACCAGCACGCGGCATCGTATGCACGCATGATGGAACAGTACGGGCGCTTCGATTCGACCGATCAGCCGGCCGCGTTTCGCACCATCGCGACCGAACTTTCGAACATTCTCGTGGCGTGGGAGTGGGCAATTGTTCAGAAACGTGCCGATTGGCTGAGCCACTGCGCGAGCGGGCTTTCAAATTACTTTCAGGCGCGCGGCCCGCTCGGTGTCGGCGTCGACCTCTTTGCCCGCGCTGAAGCCGCGCTCGCTGGTTCGCACCCTGCGTCGAGCGACGCGGCATGGATCGTCCCGCTCGAATATGCCTCACTCAACTACTGGAGCGGCAAGTATCGAGAAGTCGAAGCGGGCGGCCGTCGGGCGCTGACGGCAGCCCGCGAGCGAGGAAACGGCTACGCGATTCGCACCAGCCTGAACACGGTTGGCCTCGCGCTCTTCCGCCAAGGCCGCTTGACTGAGGCCGACCGTTACATTTCTGAAGCGCTCAAGCGGGCGCGCGCCGAGCACTTGTCCGGGGAAGTGGCCTCGTTTGCCGGCAATCTCGTTTCAATCAAGCGTGAATTGGGCGACACCGATGGCGCGGTCGCGTTGGTGGAAGAGGCGCTTGATGGACATCGGAAAAACGGGCATCAGATCGGCCAGATCAGCATGTACACCGAACTTGGCTTGATCCTGCATGCGACCGGCAAGCTGGGGCCGGCCATCGAAGCCTACGAAAGCGGGCTGCGCCTGGCCGAGGCAAGCGACTTGGATAGTCGGCGAAGTGCGTTGCTGACGTACTGCGCATCCGCGCTGCTCGATCGCGGCGACATCAACCGCGCGCGCGAACTGTCCCTTGAGGCGTTGCGAATCGTGCTGGCGACGGACTTGGTGAGCAAGGAGCCGATGTGTCGTTGCACGCTTGCGGCGATCGAGGTGGCGGCCGGCAACGCCGATGCTGCACGGGAGCAGCTGATCGCGTCGATCCCGGTCACGCGGAAAATCGCAACTGTCCCTGCGATCGTGTTGGTGTTGCGCGACGGTGCAAACTTCCTCGAGAAAGTTGGAGATCCGGTTACGGCACTGCGCTTAATTGCATGCGCCGACGTCCATCTAGTTTCGCGGATGGTGCTTATAGCTCGCTACCGAGATACCGCAGATCGATTGCGAATACGACTCGATGCGTCTTCTGTGGCGGCGGCGGAAGCTGCCGGCGCCGCGCTATCGCTCGACGCTGGTCTGGACGAACTGAGCCGCGCGCTCGACGAACGCAGCAGAGCTTCGTTCGCAGTCGCGGCAGTTGCTGCCGCTCCAAGCCCTTCTTGAGCACCTAGAAACCCGCGAGACGGTCGCACGCCTACATGTGCCGAACGCTAGGCGGGCACCGTTCTGAGGCGGTGCCGCGGTGTTTGATCAGCCGCTTGTCGAATTTTCTGTTTCTTCGGCGTTGAATCCACACCTTTGCTTAGGCGCGCGCAGCGCCTATGCTGGTCGCTTACTTCGAGACAGCATTGGGGGGCGGCGTCTTGCGGCGGCTTCGCAACGACGAGTTGACTTGATGGAGCACGCGGCGCTGAAGCTGTTCGCACGTCCCGCGCTGACGCTCGCGGGCGCGCCGGTCGATTTCGTTGCGGAGCGCCGCTTCCAGGTACTGGCGTTGTTCGCAGTGCGCAACGATTGGGTGAGCCGCGACCAACTAGCCAGTCTTTTTTGGCCGGATCAGTCCGATGCCGCAGCGCGTACCAATGTGCGCAAAGTTTTGTTCCGAATCAAGGAGTCGCTGCCAGACGTGTGCCTCGAAATGCGCGGCGCCGATGTGCGCTGGTTGATCGATAGCGACGCGCAGCAGTTACTGCGCGCCAGCGCCGCGCAACGCTGGGATGAAGTAGCGGACTTATATCGTGGCCCGTTGCTCGAGGGAATCGACGACGCGGGTTTTCCGGAGTTCGGAGCATGGCTCGGTCGCGAGCGTCAACGCTTTTTCGAGCATGCACGAACGGCGATGCTGGCGCAGATCACGCTTGCGACTGCAGCGCACGACTACTGCAAAGCACGCGATGTTGCGGAGCGATTGCTGCAGCATGATCCGCTCGATGAGTCGGCGCTGATCGCCTGGTGCGAGGCGCAGACGGCGCTCGGTGAAACGGAATCTGCGCAACGCCGCTACCGCGAATTCACGCGGCAGATCGCAGATGAGCTCGGAGTCGAACCTTCGGATCGCTTGCGCGCACTGGCGCAGGCGTGGCGTGCGGCGCCAACTACTGCCCGGCTCGTACCGCCCGCCGCACTGGACTGCTTCATCGGCCGTCGGCAAGAAGCCGCCGAGCTGCAGGCGTTGCTCACGCGTCCTGAATGTCGATTGATATCGATCGTCGGACCGGGCGGCGTCGGCAAGAGCCGCTTTCTGCGCGAAGCGTTGCCGGCGTTACAGCGCCAGCTCGAGCTGCCTGCATTCTGGCTGCCGCTTGAAGATCTATCGACTACCGAAGAAATTCCGGCGCGAGTGTCCACTTTGCTGCAGCTCAAGCTTCCGCAGCAGGGCTCGATTGCTGAGCGGCTAATCGCGCTGCTTGGCGAGCCTCCGCGGCTGCTTGCGCTGGATAACGCCGAGCACTTGTCTGAACTCGCGCCACTGCTGCTGAAAGTCGCCTCCGCGTTGCCGAACCTTCGGATCGTCTTGTCGACACGTTCGCGCTTGCGCGTGACCGGCGAATGGGTGTTGCCGCTGGCAGGACTTCCGGTGCCCGACGCCGACAGCCGCGACCAAGAGGCGGCAATCACGTTCGATGCAGTTCGGCTCTTCATCGACCGGGCGCGGCAGGCGAATCCCGCTTTCGCACCGGCAGACATCAGCGACGTCATCGACATCGTGCAGCGGGTCGACGGCTTGCCGCTGGCAATTGAGCTCGCTGCCGCCTGGACCAGACTGCTGCCGCCGCGCGAGATCGCGGAGGAACTTTCTAACTCGCTGGACCTTTTGGCCGCGGAAGATGGCGGCACCAGCGTGCGTGCGGTCATTGAGAGATCGTGGAACCTGCTCGCACCGCGCGAGCGCGAGGTGCTGACCGACTCCTCCGTATTCGCCGGTGGTTTCACGCCGGCAATGGCGCGGCGCGTATGCGACGCGCCGCTGCCGGTATTGGCTTCGTTGACCGACAAGAGCCTGCTGAACAGCGAGCCCGAGGGGCGCTTGACGATGCACCCGCTAGTGCATCACGTGATGCGCGAGCGTGGCGTGCGAGGCCCAACGTGGCCATCCTTGCAGCTACGCCATTGTGAGAGTTACGCGAGCTGGCTCCACGAGCTACTGCCTCAAACACAAGCGGCACCAAGTCAGACGGCGCAAACGATCGAAAAGGAGCATGCGAACTGCCGCACTGCGCTTCAGTTTGCGGCGGCTACCGGCAATGCGCGGCTCGTACAAGCGATGGCGTACACGATGATGCTTGCGTTCCTAGCGCAGACCCGATTTCGTGAAGGTGCATCGCTGTTCGTCGAAACGCTTTTGCTGGCGGACGAAGACGCCGGCTGTCGTGCGCCGCTGTTGCACGCGCTCGCGACGCTGCGCTACCGGCAAGGCGACCTGACCATAGCCGAGCAATTTGCTCGCGAAGGGCTGCTTTGCGCTCGCCGGGCGCGCGATCGCAATACCCTGTACCGATGCCTGCACACGCTCGCCTTAGCCTGTCACACCAGCGGGGATTACTCAAACGCCGTGAAGTACTTTCAGCCCGGCGTAAGGCGACTGCGTCGCAAGGGCGACGCTATTACATTGCGGGCGTTTCTTAATGGCCTAGGCATGTCATTCAAGAGCCTCGGGCGACTCGACGACGCGGCAGCAATATACGATGAAGCGCTAGTGCTGGCACGATCCCTCGGGGACATTAGCGGTGCTGTTGCGTTGCATAACAATCTCGGCAACTTGTATCGCGCGCGCCGAGACTTTCGGAAAGCACTGCACTACTTCGACGAAGGGCTTGCTTTGGCGCCTCAACAGGGGCCGGCCTGGCACCGGGCGTTCCTTCTGCTGAATCGTGGCCTGGCGCTGTTTGAACTCGGCGATCTCCCGCAAAGTTCCAGAAGCCTTGAACAGGCGCTCGTCGAATGCCGAGGCGAGGCGCAGTCGCAGGTTCAAGTCGCAGCGCATCAAGGCTTGGCGCGGACCGCCGTTCGGCAAAAGGATTTCGACAACGCACAGCTTCATCTCGCGCGCGCGGGCCGGCTCGCGTACGACGGCACGATAGCCGCAAGCTTCGCAACAACGATGATCTGTGCTGCCGAGGCGATGATCGCGCGGGGCCTGCGTCTCCAAGCCGGCGTGATGCTGCTATGGGCAATCGATCATCAATTGGACCATGCCGACCTGCGCCTCGCGGGTGAACTGCTTGATGATCTTGCCTTGACAGAAGTGGAACGGCTGGAGTGCGGCACCTGCGCGGCCGCGTGCAGCGAATTGCAATTGCTCGCAGAGCTGGAATCTCCGATCCTCAAGCAATCTGCAAACACCGCAGCTGCGTCGGAGTCTCTGGCAATGACCGCTACGTGTTGCTGAACGGCTCCTATCCGATGGAAATGGAGATCGCGAAGGGGTTAACAAAGAAAAGGCTTGAAGCAGATGCGTTCAAGCCTGGCTTGACGGAAGTAACCGACTGAATTCACCGTAGGTGATCAATCGCTGCGCGACTGATGTAGTCAGCGCGCAGCATAGGACTAATAAGTGTCTCCAAGGTCAGTGTTGCCACCACCAACTCTGGTCAGCTCGTGTTCACTCAACTCCAGGACCGATTCCGGTTCGAAAGACCCAACCGGGCACGTAGTTGCTAGAGGTTGCAGCCAGAACTCCCATTTCATGCTACGTCTCCTAAGTCAAAGCGCGCCGCTTGCGCGCCTCAGTAGCTTAGACGCGCGAAGCGTCGGAGCAATTGAAATTTTTCGACCTCGTTGACGCGTTTACCAGTACCATTGCCGCCGCCGTCATCTTGCGTGACCTTCACTAGCACCAAGACAGGGGATGCCTATGTCAGAGCAAGGGAAACCAGCGCAGACGAGCGATATTTCATCAGCCATCGCAGTCCACCCCATCATCGCATCACTGGAAAAGGCCGATGCTGCGACGATCGTTATCGAGGGCTTCGTTGGCACCAGCCAGGACGCGGTCGTCCGGCTTTACCCAGCACTCGATGCATCGGACTACGTTGAGATCCCAAAACAGGCCGTCGTCTACATCGACACCGACAAGCAGGGAGGGCCAGGGGCAGTTCGCGCTTTCGTGCGGGCATCTAGCGAAATTCTGAGCGTGCAGCGCTTGCGTCTGCCTGCCGGTAACTACATGCCCGCCCTGCCGCCTGGCATATCGCGGCAGCCGAGGATGTGCGCCGACTTCTGCGAGGACTCGTTCAAGTCGGGTGCCGTAAGGTATTACGGGAAGCTATTTGAGGCGCAGCAAGCGAAAAACGAGGTTCGTGCTGCGCAACTTTATGCAGCGGCGGGGAGTATTAGGAATCAAATTGAAAGTGCCCTTCGCGAGTGTCTCCTTCAGTGCGCGCGGCGAAATCCCGGCCAGTTCTTTTTTGGGATCGATTCGACTTACTCTGCCATCCTAGCCCGCACACCTTTGCCGGCGTTGCCTGACTAACCGTTGGGCAACATGGGGACCTCCCCACTGCTAACTCCCCCAATTTCGTGGGCCGCATAGCGGAGATATCCGTAAAACTGGCTCCGCAGCAAGGGCATATGCCGGTATGGGAAAGGGGTCTCAGACGGGAAAATCTCGTAACCACCGGCTAGCCACCACCATGCAATCAAATCGAACGAGGCATATCCACACGTAGCTTGGTTGCCCAGCTTTCGAGCGCCGGCAGGATATCGGCGTGCAGAGCGACTCCGTTGGCCAATTGATCGCGCCGGTTTGCGAGTCCGCGCTGCCCCGGCATGCGAACCGCGTCGAGGCCGGCGCGCGGCGGATTGTCGCGGCACGCGCGCGCGATCCACTCGCTTTCACGCGCGAATGCAACGAGTCCTCCGAACGCAGCCGGATCGATCGCCTGCACGGACACCGTGGCGCCCCATCGCGATGGATTCATCTATCGCTCGTGGATGAAGAACCGCGGCATTCCGCACGATCAGTTCGACAGCCGGCCGGTGATCGGCATCTGCAACACGTGGTCCGAGCTGACGCCGTGCAACACGCACTTTCGCGTGCTGGCCGAGCAGGTGCGGCAGGGCGTGCTCGAAGCGGGCGGCTTCCCGCTCGAGTTTCCGGTGATGTCGCTCGGCGAGACGTTGATGCGGCCGACGACAATGCTGTTTCGCAACCTGGTCAGCATGGACGTCGAGGAATCGATTCGTGCGAACCCGCTCGACGGTGTAGTTCTGTTGATGGGATGTGACAAGACTACGCCGGCGCTTCTGATGGGAGCTGCCAGCGTCGATCTCCCCACAATCGGCGTCTCCGGCGGGCCGATGCTGTCGGGCAAATACCGCCATCGCCGGCGACTCGCTGGCGCCAACGACCGCAGGAGAAGGACAGATGAACAAGGCACTGGCAGGCGCTCTTTTATCAGTAGGACTCTCGTCAGCGTTTGCTCTGCACGCGCAGACAAGCGCCGCCCCTGCGGCGCAGCCGCAGGCGCAACAGGGCACGCGCGATCATGACGGAAAGCGTGCATTCACGAAGCCGAGCGAACGGGCGGAAGCGCGCCTCGCTTACCTCCGCACCGCTCTGAAGATTACGGATGCGCAGCAGGCGCAATGGAATGCGTTTGCGGAAACGCTGCGCAACCAGGCGCGGACAGCAGACCAGCGCATGCAGGAGTATCGCGCGCAGCGAGATCAGCGCGCCACGCGCGAGAGGCCGAACGCGATAGCGCGCCTGGAGCTCGAGCAGCAACGGCATGCCGCGTCGGTAACCCGCCTCAACGAGCGTCTGGCTGTGGCGCGCCCGCTGTACGAGGCGTTGTCGACCGAGCAGAAAGCGATTGCCGATCAACTGCTGGCGCCGCGTCGTCACCACGGCGGCCGGTCCGGCCGGGCGCACCACCGCGTTGTGTAGCAAATCGGGAACGGCGCTGCGGACGAAAGTCCAGCAGCGCCTTAGCGCACCAGCTGGTTGATCTCGATGATGGGCAGCAGCACCGCGAGCACGATCAGCATCACCACGACGCCCATCGTCAGAATCAAAATCGGCTCCAGCAGCGATGTGAAGAAAAGTGCGCGGCGCTCGGCTTCGCGTGCATGGATGTCCGCGGCGCGCGAAAGCATCTCGGGCAGCTTGCCGGTCGCTTCGCCAGAAGCAATCAGGTGAATCAACACCGGCGGAAACAGCTTGACGTGCCCTGGACGCTTTTCCTCGTCCACGTCAGCGCGCAATGCTTTCGCCAATGAAAACCCTTCGCGCACTCGCTGCACGGCGTCCATCACGCGCGTGCGCATTGCGAGGTTGGTAATCGTTTCACCGGCTGCTTGCAGCGATCGCAGCATCGGCACGCCGGAGCCGACCAGTATCGCCAGCGTTGACGAGAAGCGTGCGGTATTGATCGAGCGCGACAGCACGCCCATCACCGGCAACGTCAGGATCCGCGTGTGCCAGCGCAATCGCACTGGAGCGACCCGCAATGCGCGTTGCGTCAGAAACGCGGCGATCGCGATGATCACCACCAAAATCCAGCCGTAGTTGCGCACGAAGTTCGACACCGCGATCAACGCGACCGTCAGAAAGGGCAGCTGCTGCTTCGTGTTGGCAAACACCTGCACCACTTGCGGTACGACATACGTTAGTAAACCGATGACGACAGCCAGCGCAACGAAGGTCACGATTGCCGGATACACGAACGCCAGCGTTATCTTTTGCTGCAGCTTGGCGCGCTCTTCGACGTAATCGGCCAGGCTGCCGAGCACCGAACCCAACTTGCCCGACTCTTCGCCGGCCGAGATCAGCGCGCGATAGATCTCCGGAAACTGGCGCGGATGTCGCACCAGCGCTTTCGACAGCGACGTGCCGCCGAGAACGTCGGTGCGGATCGACGCCATCAGCTCGCGCACGCTTTGCTTTTCGCTTTGCTCGACCATCACGGTCAGCGCATCTGCCACCGGCAGCTGCGCGCCGAGCAGCGAGGCAAGCTGGCGCGTAATCACTGCGAGCTCGGTTTGCGACAGTCGGCGGCTGAGCGACAAGCCGCCGGCGCGTGCGCCGACATCGCTCATGACCGGATCGACCGACAGCGGAATCAGTCCGCGGCCGCGCAACAGCTGGCGCGCAAGGCGCGCACTGTCGGCTTCGAGGACCCCCGTGGATTCTTTGCCGACGTTATCGACCGCGGCAAATCTGAATGCAGCCATACGACAGCTATTCGCGCGTGACGCGCAGCGTTTCTTCCTGCGACGTGACGCCGGTCTTGATCCAGCGCTGCGCGTCGGCGCGCATGTTGATCATTCCGTTCTTTTCCGCGACGCGCCGCATGTCGGTGTCATTCGAGCCCTGGTGCACGAGCATCCGAATCTCGTCATTGACGGTCAGCAGCTCGTAGATGCCGGTACGGCCCAGGTAGCCGGTGTGACCGCAATGGCCGCAGCCGACGGCGCGCCAGCCTCCCACCGTCGGGTCCGCTTCCTTGCAGTGCGGACAGAGCTTACGCACCAAGCGCTGCCCGAGCACGCCGAGCAGCGACGACGACAGCAAAAACGGTTCGATGCCCATGTCGATCAGGCGGGTCACCGCCGATGCGGCGTCGTTCGTGTGCAGCGTTGCCAGCACCAGATGGCCGGTCAGCGACGATTGCACGGCGATCTGCGCGGTTTCGAGGTCACGAATCTCGCCGATCATCACGATGTCCGGATCCTGCCGCAGGATCGCGCGCAATGCCTTTGCGAACGTCATGTCGATCTTGGCGTTGACCTGCGTCTGGCCGATGCCCTCGATGTCGTATTCGATCGGGTCTTCGACCGTCATGATGTTGGTCGTGTTCTTGTCGAGCCGGCGAATCCCCGCGTACAGCGTGGTCGATTTGCCGGAGCCGGTCGGGCCGGTGACCAGAATGATTCCGTGCGGCTGATGGATCAGTTTGTCGAAGCCTTCG
>JBGSWY010000006.1:0-1958 GCA_041751715.1 Burkholderiaceae bacterium | reverse complement strand
GCCGGAAGAAGCGGTACGGCAATCGGCGCGCATTCTGATGGATCAGTTGCAGGTGTTCGGCGCGCTGGAAGGAATGGCCGAATCGGCGCTGGCGCAATCGTCGCGCGCGCCGCAGGTCGATCCGATCCTGTTGCGTCCGGTCGATGATCTGGAACTCACCGTGCGCTCCGCCAATTGCCTTAAGGCGGAGAACATCTATTACATCGGCGACCTGATTCAGCGCACCGAAAACGAGTTGCTGAAAACGCCGAATCTCGGACGCAAGTCGCTGAACGAGATCAAGGAAGTATTGGCCGCGCGCGGACTGACACTCGGCATGAAGCTCGAGAACTGGCCGCCTGCAGGCATGGAAAAGTAGTAGTTCGGGACGCTTGGCGCCCGAATAACTGCGGCGATTCGTGCGGACTTTGCGCCGCTCAATCGCCGCCTGCTGAACAAACAAACCGAACCGCCCGCGAGGGATAGAAGAGTCGGTCACTTAGAGACTGAAAGGAACAACGATGCGTCACGGACACGGACTGCGCAAACTCAATCGCACCAGCGCTCATCGGCTGGCGATGCTGCGCAACATGACCAACTCTCTGCTGCGGCACGAAGCGATCAAGACCACGCTGCCGAAGGCGAAGGAGTTGCGGCGAGTAGTGGAACCGCTGATCACACTCGGTCGGGAGCCCACCGTGGCCAACAAGCGCCTAGCGTTCAATCGGCTGCGCGATCGCGAGATCGTGGTCAAGCTGTTCGGCGAGATCGGCCCGCGCTATGCCGCACGCAACGGCGGCTACACGCGCATCCTGAAAATGGGATTCCGGGTGGGCGACAACGCGCCGATGGCGTTCATGGAACTGGTCGATCGCCCGCAACCCGCGCCCGATGAAGGCGAAGACTCGGTGACGTAGCCTTCAGCCTGATGATCGAAGCGCTGCTCGTCATCACCAACTGCGCTGACGAGGCCGTTGCCGATCGCATCGCCCTCGTGCTGGTCGAGCAGGGGCTCGCAGCGTGCGTCAATCGACTGGCGCCGGTGCACTCGATTTATCGCTGGCAGGGCACTGTCGAACGCGCAACCGAAGTGCCGCTGTTGATCAAAACTACGCGCGAGCGCTATGGCGATGTCGAACTCGCCATTCGGCATCTGCATCCGTACGAACTTCCCGAGATCATCGCGCTGCCGATAGCGGCGGGACACAGCGCCTATCTGCGCTGGATTGAAGAACAGACGCAACCACCGCTCGTGGCGTAGTGGGCTGTAACAGCCAATTCGAACGGGCCTTGCGCGTCGGGGCGGCCGATTGCTTTGTCGCTCGCCTTGCGAATATGCGTCGGCTATTCGACACGGCTCGCTTAGCGCACTCGGCGCGCCCGGACGCGCCTTTGCCTTCCGAATCGACTGCTACAGGCCACTGCCGCGGTCCTCGCCCAGCCAGCGCGCGATCTGCAGGCCGAAGTAGGTCAGTATTCCATCGGCACCCGCTCGCTTGAAGCCGAGCATCGATTCGAGCACGACCCTGCGTTCATCGAGCCAGCCGTTGGCCGCGGCCGCTTTGAGCATCGAGTACTCGCCGCTCACCTGGTAGACGAATGTCGGCGCCTTGTAGGTGTCCTTTACACGCCGCACGATGTCGAGATACGGCATGCCCGGCTTGATCATCACCATGTCGGCGCCTTCGGCCAAATCGAGCCCGGCTTCCCACAGCGCTTCATCGGTATTGGCCGGGTCCATCTGGTACGACTTCTTGTTCGATGCGCCCAGATTGGCTGTTGAGCCGACCGCGTCTCGAAAGGGATCAAAAAAGGCGCTGGCGTACTTGGCCGAGTAGGCCATGATGCGCGTGTGAATCGCGCCGTTTTGCTCGAGCGTCGAGCGAATGGCGCCGATGCGACCATCCATCATGTCGCTCGGTGCGACGATGTCTACCCCCGCCTCAGCCTGAAGCAGTGCCTGCTGCGTCAGGATGCCG
>JBGSWY010000005.1:0-3696 GCA_041751715.1 Burkholderiaceae bacterium | reverse complement strand
ACAGAGCTGCGCGGTATCGGCACGTCGATCACCGACCATCTGAAATTCAGGCATCCGGTCGGCGAGGCGGCGAAGCGCTACAACGTGCTGCAAAAGCTCGCGTATCTGAGCGTGATCTTCGTCATGCTGCCGCTTGTCATCCTTGCCGGGTGGGCGATGTCACCCTGGCTCAACTCGCTCATCCCCGGTTGGGTCGATCTGCTTGGCGGCCGCCAGTCGGCGCGCACCACTCACTTTGTCGTTGCGTGGCTGCTGTTTCTGTTTCTCGCGGTGCACGTGTTCGAAGTGATCATCAGCGGGTTCTGGAATCACATGCGGTCGATGGTGACCGGCCGCTATCGAATCAGGACGGGAGGCGGACATGACGCCTAGCGAAAAATCAAAGCGCCGTTTTCTAGCCGGAGCAGGCAGTCTCGGCGCCCTGTTTCTCACGGGCTGCGATCGCTTGTCGTCGACCGAATGGTTTCCGAAGGTCTTGCGGACCCACGAAACGTTGAGCCGCGGCGTGCACAAGTGGCTCGGTTCCCGTCCTTCCATGGCGCAGGAGTTCACCGAGGCCGATTTATCGCCGTTCTTTCGCAGCAACGGCACCTCGATGCCGGAGGGCGAGGCGTATCGGGCGCTCGTCAGCAGCGGCTTTGCCGACTGGCAGCTCGAAGTCAACGGCCTGGTCGAGCGGCCGACCACACTGTCGCTGGCCGAGCTGCGCGCAATGCCGCGTCGCACGCAGATCACGCGCCATGATTGCGTCGAAGGCTGGAGCGCGATCGGCAAGTGGACAGGAGTGCCGCTGTCGAACGTTCTGGCGCTCGTGCAGCCGAAGTCGGGCGCGCGCTATGTCGTTTTCCACTGCGCCGACGCGATGTCGGGCGGCTTGACGCCCGAGTACTACTACGAGAGCATCGACATGGACGACGCGCTTCATCCGCAGACGATGCTCGCGTACGGCCTCAACGACAAGGTGCTGCCGATTCCCAACGGTGCGCCGATCCGCCTGCGGGTCGAGCGCCAGCTAGGCTACAAGCATGCGAAGTACATCATGCGCATCGAGCTGGTTGAAAGCTTCGCGCACATCGCCAACGGTAACGGCGGCTATTGGGAAGACAACGGGTACCAGTGGTACGCGGGCATCTGAGCGGGTGGCTGCTGTATCTGGTCGTGGTGTCTGCCGCGGTCGCCCAGCAACCCGCACTCGACGATCGCCAGCTTGTCGCGCCGCTGGATTGCGGCTCGGTGGTGATCGTCAAGTGTGATCGGCCTGCGCCCGCCGGCATCGCACAGCAGCAGTTGCGCCGCCAGCTTCCGGTTTCCCAGCAGCTTGACGGTGTGGTCATCGAAGCGGACGCGATCCGGCGGCGCAGTATCGAAGAAGCGATGGGAAATGCGTTTCCGATCCTGCGTCCGCGTGTGGGTGACTACACATTCCAGACGGGCGAAGGCTCGCAGTGCACCTGCATGAACCTTTGCCCGCCGTGGCCGCTGCCGTGCTGCAACTGTTCAGGACAGATGAGCCGCTACCGACTGATGCCGGGCTCATCGCCGCTCAACTAACGAGGTTCTGCGCCCACCAGTGCAACGCTAGTTGCCACCCGCGAAAAAAAAGCGCCGCAATGTGCGGCGCTTGATGCGCATGATTCTCGAATCAGTCCTGCTCGAGTGAGTAAGACAAAACGGACACTACTGCGCAATACTTAACGCGAACTTAAGGCAGTTCAGGCGGCGGCCAGGGCCGATTCGATCTCAGCGATCGGGCGCCCGGTGAATTCCTTCGACAGTTCACCCACCAGTTTTGCCTCCAGCGCCTTGTGATAATGCTTGCGCAACTCGCCGAGCGTCTTCGGTGCAGCAATGACGACAAGTTGATCGATCCTGCCTTCGAGCACTTCCCGGTTAAGCCAGGACGCCGTTGCGGCGGCAAAACTGTCTTCCTCCAATCGGCTGTTGTCAGGATTGGCTGCGCTGCTGCGATGACGGGTACCGGCGCTCTTATTGTCGCCACTGATACTGGTCTCGGGCAATGCAGTTAACTTCGGATTCTTCTCGTCTCCGCTGTTGCGATACAACTCAAGTGTCTCGCCGTCGGCGACAGCGATCGTCGCGTCCTTGGGTAGTTGCATTGACTCCTCCAAAATAGATTGCCGGCTCAATTGCCCGCAGGAAAGATCACTTGCACCAGCACACCGCGCGCCTGATCGGTGGCCGTCAGTGCAATTGTTCCGCCTGCCATTTGCACGATTTGCCTGACGATCGCCAGGCCCAATCCGCTACCGCCGGCCGCCGCATCGCGGCCGCGATAAAAGCGATCGAACACACGTTCGCGCTCGTCCGCGGCAATACCCGGGCCATTGTCCTGCACTACCAGGCTCACATTGGCATCGCTCGCCTGCACTCGAACAGCGACCTCGCCCCCCTCAGGCGCATAGCGAATCGCGTTGTCGATCAGATTCGTGAGCAGGATCCGCAGCGCATCTTCCTGTCCCAGCACCCACGCGGGTGCGCCCGCATCGACCGAGAGCGCGATCGACTTCTGCGCAGCCAGCGGCTGCATCTCTTCGACCGCGCTGCTTGCCAATAGCGCCAGATCGGTCGGCTGGGCTGGCTGGCGCGCCGCCTCCGGATCGAGCCGCGCTATCGTCAACAGCTGCTGCACCAGGCGCGTCGCACGTTTGACGCCCTGTTCCATGCGCTCCAGTGCAATGGCGCGCTCGTCTGCCGATTGCGCGCGCGCGGCCAGTTGAATCTGCAGGGTCAATGCCGTCAGCGGTGTGCGCAGTTCGTGCGCCGCGTCGGCGGCAAAGCGGCGCTGCGTGTCGAACGATGCATCGAGCCGTTCCAGCAAGCTGTTCAGCGAGTCGACCAGCGGCCGCACTTCAATCGGCAGCTGCTCGACGGTCACCGGCTGCAGCGAAGTCGGATCGCGCCGTGCGAGTGTTTGCGCGATAGCTGACAGCGGCGCCAGCCCGCGCCCGACAATCCACCAGCCCAGCAAGGCAAGAAACGGCAGCACGAGAAGCACCGGTAACAGCAATCGGGCAGCAGTACGCGCTGCCAGCTCGGCGCGCAAGGCGGTCGGCTGCGCTACCTGGATCATCTGCTGCGCCGACGGCGTGGCGAAGATGCGCCACGGGCGGCCTTCATGCTCCAGCGTGGTGAACCCTTCCTCTTTCAGGCGCGGCAGCGGTGTGATGGCGTGCGAGCTGTAAGGCCGCTCGAACGCCGGGTCCCAGATCTGCACCAGCACGCGCAGCGCCGGATCGTCGCTGCCGCGCTGCAGCCGATCGAGATCGAGCTGGGCGTGATCGCGCAGCGACAACGCAATCTGCCGCAGCTCTTCATCCAGCAGGGAATCAACCTCGCCGCGCGCGGAGGCGTAGGTGGCCGCCGCCGCGATCAGCCCGGCACCGAGCAGTGCGCCCAGCAGCGCAGCCAGCAGACGGCGACGGATCGAGAACGCGCGCATCAATCGAGCGTATAGCCCAGCCCGCGCACATTGCGAATCGTCGATTCGCCGAGTTTGCGACGCAGGTTATGAATATGGACTTCGATCGCATTGCTGCCGACCGCCTCGTTCCAGCCGTACAGCTTCTCTTCCAATTGCGCCCGCGAAACGACGCTGCCCGCGCGCTCCGCCAGCGCCACCAGCAAGGCGAATTCGCGCGCGGAGACGTCGATCGCGCGCCCGTGCTGCCGCACTTC
>JBGSWY010000004.1:0-13751 GCA_041751715.1 Burkholderiaceae bacterium | reverse complement strand
GCTTGCGACAACGCGTTCGACAACAGCTTCGCCGTGATATCAACGATCGGGATCACTCGCTCGTACGCCATGCGCGTTGGCCCGATTACCCCCAAAGTGCCGACCACTTTGCCGTCCACTTCATACGGCGCCACTACGATGCTCAAGTCATCCAGCGGTACCGTTTGCGATTCTCCGCCGATGTAGATCTGCACGCCGTGCGCGCCGATCGATGTATCCAGCAGCTGGATCAGCCGCGTCTTGTGATCGAACAGGTCGAACATGCGGCGCAGCTTGGCCATGTCGGTCGCAAGGTCGCTCAAACCCAGCAGATTGCGCTCACCGGAGATGACCACCGGCTCGGACTCGGCCGCGGCATCGCTGCCGGCCTGTACCGCCGCCTGCAACAGGTGCGTGATGTCGGCCCCGAGCTGCCGTAGCTCGGCATGCAGCCGGGTACGCGCATCGCTGAACGAAAGGCCGGCATAGTGCTCGTTCAGGATGTTGGCCGCCTCGACCAGCTGCGATTGCGAATAGGCAGTGTCGGTCATCAGCACCCGGTTCTGCACGTCGCCTTCCGGGGTCACGATGATCAGCAGCACGCGACGCTCGGACAGCCGCACGAACTCGACCTGCTTGAAGCTTGACGTGCGGCGCGGTGTCAGGACCACGCCGGCGAATTGCGACAGATTGGACAACAGGTGCGCGGCCGACTGCATCGCGCGCGCTGGATCGCCAATTTGCAAGTGGCTCTGCATCAGCTGCGTCTGCTGCTGCTCGAGCGGCATCGCAGTCAGCAGCGAGTCGACGAACAGCCGGTAGCCGCGCGGAGTCGGTACCCGGCCGGAGGACGTATGTGGGCTGGAAACGAAACCCATCTCTTCCAGATCCGCCATTACATTGCGGATCGTCGCCGGCGACAGCTCGAGGCCTGAAATGCGCGCTAAAGCGCGCGACCCCACCGGCTGACCTTCGGCTATGTAGCGTTCGATCAGAGTTTTCAGCAGCTGGCGTGCTCGGTCGTCAAGCATCATGGATCCTTCGACAAAGTGTACGCAAGCTGTCAGGCTCGTCCTGCATAATCGTTCAATGCCCCGGGCATTCAATACCGTCGCTCTCTTTGGCAAACCACGCGCGGAAAATATCCGTGAACCGCTGCTGGCGATCGCCCAAATTGTCG
The DNA here is from genome assembly GCA_041751715.1 of Burkholderiaceae bacterium. GTDB lineage: Bacteria > Pseudomonadota > Gammaproteobacteria > Burkholderiales > Burkholderiaceae_F > JACCZX01. The sequence goes on along the minus strand of JBGSWY010000004.1, from coordinate 12,592 downwards.
AGGCCGCGGGCGCCAATATCTTGTTCGATTCGACGACCCGCGACCACGTCGGCCTGGGCGAGTATCCCGGCCATAGCGTGCATGCGATCGGAAAGCAGGCCGACGTGGCGATCGTGCTCGGCGGCGACGGCACAATGCTGGGCATTGCACGCGAACTGGCGCCGCATAAAGTGCCCTTGATCGGCATCAACCACGGCCGTCTCGGATTCATGACCGATGTCTCGCTGGACCAGGTGGCCGAAACGCTGACGCCGATCTTGCGCGGTGCTTACGAGACCGACCGCCGCGTATTGCTCGACGGCGAAGTACGGCGCGCCGGCAGGGCCACCTTCCACGCCGCAGCACTGAACGACATCGTCGTCTCGCGCGGAGTCACCGGTGGCATGGTCGAATACACCGTGCGCGTTGACGGCGTCACGATGTACAACCAGCGCGCCGATGCGGTGATCGTCGCTACGCCCACCGGGTCGACCGCCTATGCATTGTCGGCGGACGGCCCGATCCTGTATCCGTCGCTGGCCGGCTTGCTGCTGGTGCCGGTGGCGCCGCAAACATTGTCGAACCGCCCGATCGTGCTGAACGACGATGTGGTCATCGAAATCGAAATCACCGACGAGCGCAATGCGATGGCGCACTTCGATATGCAGTCGTATGAACAGCTTGCGCCTGGCGATGTCGTCCGCGTCAAGCGCAGCACGCATGCGGCCACGCTGCTGCATCCGGTCGGCTACAACTTTTTTGCGACGCTGCGGCAGAAACTGCACTGGAGCGTTATGCCTAGCGAGCCGCATGGTCGCGCCTGAGGCGCGACCATGCGGCTCGCGTAGCTCGCATCACGGGCTACGAGGGGGCTGGGCTGGCCCCCTCGTGCTCCCCCAGCCAGATTAGGTAGGCGTCCTTTAGCGGTTGCTCGCCATGCTTCTCTCGCTATCCATCCGCAACTTCGTGATCGTCGAGTCGCTTGACCTCGACTTCGGACCCGGCTTCACAGTGTTGACCGGTGAAACCGGGGCCGGCAAGTCGATCCTGATCGATGCGCTGCTGCTCGCGCTAGGTGAGCGCGGCGACGCCGACGTCGTGCGCGAAGGTGCAACGCGGGCCGAGATCACGGCGGAGTTCCAGCCTGGCGAGATCGTGCGCGACTGGCTTTCCGCCAAAGAGCTGGCTGACGGCGACGGCACGGTGCTCGCACGCCGCACGATCGACGCCTCGGGGCGCAGTAAATCGTTCATCAACGGCACGCCGGTCACGCTCGCCCAGTTGCGTGAACTCGGCGAGAACCTGATCGACGTGCACGGCCAGCATGTGCATCAATCGTTGCTGCGACCCGCGGCGCAGTTGCAGTTGCTCGATGAACATGGCGGCACCACGGCAGAGCGGCGCGCCGCTACACAGGCGTTCGCGGCGTGGAAATGCGCCCAGCGCGCACGCGAGGACGCTGAGACAATGGCCGCCAGCGCGCTGGCTGAGCAGGAGCGGTTGCGCTGGATCGTCGATGAGCTCGACGCCCTCGCGCCGCAACCCGGCGAGTGGGAATCCGTACAGGCCGAGCACAAGCGATTGTCGAACGCGGCCGGCCTGCTCGAAGGCGCACGCATGGCAATCGACGCGCTGGGTGACGCCGATCAATCCGCGCTATCGCAAATCGGCGCGGTGCATACGCGCATCACTCAACTGGCGCCGTTCGACGAACGCCTGGCACCGCTGCTCGAACTGATGGATACCGCGCAGATTCAACTCGACGAAGCCGTCGCCGCACTGACGCGCTATCTCGACAGGACCGACCTCGATGTCTCGCGCCTGGCAGAGGTTGACGCGCGCGTATCGGCATTGTTTGCAGCGGCGCGCAAATTCAAGACCGAGCCGCAAGCGTTGGCCGGAATGCTGGCCGGCGCGAAAGCGAAGCTCGCTGCGTTGTCGGCGGCGAGCGACCTCGATGCACTGAACGCAAACGAGGCAGCCGCGCTGGCTGCGTACAAGCAGCTGGCCGGGGCGCTTTCCAGGCAACGCGCGAAAGCGGCCCGCCAGATGAGCGCTGAGGTCACCCGCGCGATGCAGGACCTGAGCATGCCGGGCGGGCTCTTTGAAGTGGAGTCGAGCGAAGTCGAGCCGACCGCGTCGGGCATCGACAAGGTGGAATTCATGGTGGCCGCTCACGCAGGAGTCAGTGCCAGGCCGCTCGCGCGCGTGGCCTCGGGCGGCGAGCTGTCGCGCATCAGCCTGGCAATCTCGGTGATTGCAGCGACTGCGACGCCGGTGGCCACCTTGATCTTTGACGAGGTGGACGCCGGAATCGGCGGCGCGGTCGCCGACACCGTCGGCAGTCTGCTGAAGCGGCTCGGACAAAACCGCCAGGTGCTGGCCGTCACTCACCTGCCGCAGGTGGCCGCGCACGGCGATCAGCACTACCGTGTCACAAAGGGTGACGCCGCCGACGGCCGCCCGGTGTCGAACATGATTCAGCTCGATCGCAAAACGCGCATCGAAGAAGTCGCGCGCATGCTCGGAGGACAGGAGATCACCGATACGACGCGCAAGCATGCGCGCGAGATGCTGGCGGGTTAAAGCCTCTCCCCGCCTACCAGGAGCTGCGCAGCCGCCAGGTCTTCGACCGCTGTGCCGACAGACTTGAATAACGTGATGTCGTCCGCGCTGAGTCGCCCGGGAACGGTTCCGGCGACGAGTTCTGCCAGTTCGCCCAGCACATGTTCGCGCGTGATCACACCGCGCTCGATCGGTTCGATCACATCAGCCGCCTCGGCCAGTGCTCCGGCGTACGTGTCGACGTAGACGCGCGAGCGCGCAAGCAGAGCATCGTCCACTTCGCGCATGCCGCGTTTGAATGCGCCCACCAGGTCAACATGCGCGCCTGGCCTGAGCCACGCGCCTTGCACGATCGGCGATGTTGCTGTGGTGGCGCAACTGATGATCTGCGAGCTGCCGACGGCCTGTTCAAGATCGGCAGCAGCTTCGGCCGGCAGGCCCTCTTCGCGCAACGACGTTGCGAGCATCTGCGCACGCTCGCCGTTGCGCCCCCAGATCAGGAGCCGCGCTGCAGCGCGGCCGCTGCAATGCGCGTGCGCCATGAACTGCGCCAGCCGGCCGGTGCCGACGATCAGGATCTGGCGCGCTTCCTTTTGCGCCAGACAGCGCGCCGCCAGCAACGACGCGGCGGCGGTGCGACGCAGGGTGAGCGCTTCGCCGTCTATCACGGCGCGCGGCTTGCCATTTTCACGATCGAACAAAACGTAGAGCGCGTTGACCGTCGGGCACTCACGCTCGCGATTGCCGGCCCCGTTGCCTGGAAACACCGTAACCAGCTTGACGCCGATGCCGCCGCCCGCGCCCGCATTCCACGCCGGCATCAAGAGCAACGAATCGATGGGAGAAATCGCATGCGCGTGCCGCAGCGGTGCAACAGTGCCGGCTCTGAATGCTTGTGCAATCGCATCGGCCAGCGCCTCCAGGCTCAGTGCGGCATGGACTTCCTCGGCCGAATAAAAGCGCACGCCGTCCGATCAAGCGCCGGCCACGTAGCTGCCGGACTTACCGCCATGCTTTTCGAGCAATCTGACTTCGCCGATCACCATGCCGCGATCGACAGCCTTGCACATGTCATAGATGGTGAGCAGGCCGACCTGCACCGCGGTCAACGCTTCCATCTCGACGCCGGTCTGCCCGTGCGTTTCGACCTGCGCCCGGCATTCGATCGCGTTCGAAGCGGCTTGCACGTCGAAGTCGATCGAGATCTTTGTGATGGCCAGCGGATGGCACAGCGGAATCAGATCCGACGTGCGCTTAGCGCCCTGAATCGCAGCGATGCGCGCGACCCCCAGTACATCGCCCTTCTTCGCACTGCCCGATGAAATCAACTGCAACGTCGCCGGCTGCATCGAGATGCGCCCGGTAGCCAGCGCGACACGATGCGTGACGCTTTTGTCTCCGACATCGACCATCTGCGCCTGGCCGGCGGCGTCAAAATGAGTGAGCGAATTCATCGGCTGTCGGCGGTGGAACGAAACACATATCTGGCTATCATACAAAGCGAATCGAAACGCGAATCGAAAGCCGACTGCCCCGGCCATTGTCGCCCCTCATTTTCGTCTCCTCGTGCGCACATTCCGACTCCTCGTCGTCATCCTGACCGCCTTCGTGCTGAATGCACCGCCGGCGCTGGCGCAGTCGATCGATCTGCCCTCGCTCGGCGACGCCGGCAGCGAGGTGCTGCCTCCGGCCACCGAGCGCCGCCTCGGCGAACAGATCATGCTCGAAGTTCGGCGCGATCCCAACTATCTGCCGGACACTGAGACTTCTGAGTATCTAAATCATCTCGGCTACCAGCTGGTGGCGGTCAGTCCTTCGAGCTCGCTCGACTTCGTGTTCTTCGCGGTGCGCGATCCGATGCTGAATGCGTTCGCATTGCCGGGCGGATTCATCGGCATGCACACCGGGCTGGTGATCGCGGCGCAAAGCGAATCCGAGCTGGCCGGCGTAATGGCGCACGAGGTCGGTCACGTCACGCAGCGGCACATTGCCCGCATGATCGCGAAACAGCGCGATTCGGCCGCGCTCGCGCTGGGAGCGTTGCTGCTGGCGCTACTTGCATCGCGCGCCGGCGGCTCTTCGAGCGGCGATATCGCGCAGGCGGCGATCGTCGGCAGCCAGGCCGCATTGATCCAGCAGCAGCTGAACTTTTCGCGTGAAGCCGAGCGCGAGTCCGACCGGGTCGGGTTTCAGATGTTGACCGAGGCCGGTTTCGACGGCCGCGGCATGGAGGCATTCTTCGGCCGGCTGCAATCGGGTACACGCCTGTACGAGAGTGCGGCGCCGGCGTATCTGCGCACCCACCCGATGACGGTAGAGCGCATTTCGGACATGCAGAATCGAACGCGCAATTTGCGCGTGAAGCAGCGCCCGGACAGCCTTGATTTCAAGTTGATCCGCGCCCGCCTGCGAGTGCTGCAGGAAACGTCGACGCAGGGCTGGCGCGATGCGCTCGAATACTTCAACGGACAACTGAAAAATCAAACGACGCCGTCCGAAATAGCGGCGCGTTACGGCATTGCAGTCGCCGCACTGAAGCTGAATCAGACGGACCTCGCCGTGCAGGCGGCGCAGGCAGCGCGCCGGCTATCGCCGGCACCTTCGCCGATGCTCGACAAGATCGTTGCCGAAGCCCGTTTCTTCGCGTCTCGCAACGAGGAGGAGCGCGCCGCGGCGGTCAAGCTGGCCGGCGATATTGCGACCCGCTTTCCGCTGTCGTCGCTGGCGGCGAGTCATTATCTCGATGTGTTGAATCAGACGAACCAGCATGAGGCAGCTATCGCGTTCCTGCGCAATCAGGAGGCGATCCACCGCACGCAGCCCGCGTATCACGCGCTGATGGGCCGTGCCTATGCAGCGTTGAGTCGTCGCTCGCTGCAGCACCAGTCGATCGCGGAGATGTATGCGCTGCTCGGCGCGCCGCAAGCCGCGGTGGGGCAGCTCGAGATCGCGCGCCGTGCCAACGACGGCGACTTTTATACGATGTCGGAGATCGACGCCCGCCTGCGCGACCTGCAGGCGGAAGTGAAACGCAATCTGGAAAACATCCGGGAAGCTTCGCGGCGTTAGTTTCAGCGTCCGTACAATCGTGCTTCCGTGCGAGCGTCGCACGCATCCCAACCAGCAATGAAATCCGAAAACGAATCGCTGATAACGGCGACTGCATCTGCCGGGCAGCCCATCGAAACCGATGCGGTGATCGTCGGCGCCGGGCCTGTCGGATTGTTTCAGGTGTTCGAGCTGGGCCTGCTCGAGATCAAGGCGCACGTCGTCGATTCGCTGGCTGAAGTGGGCGGGCAATGCACCGAGCTTTATCCGGACAAGCCGATCTACGATATTCCTGCGATACCGGTGTGCAGCGGCAAGGAGTTGACCGATGCGCTGCTCAAGCAGATCCAGCCGTTCGGCGCTTCGTTCCATCTTGGCCAGGAAGTTGCGGCCGTGCAGAAACAGGAAGATGGCCGCTTTTATGTCGAAACCAGCAAGGGAACGCGGTTCACTACCAAGGTCGTGATCGTGGCCGGCGGCGTGGGATCGTTCCAGCCGCGCACGTTGAAGGTCGAAGGGCTTGATCGATTCGCAGGCACCCAGCTTCATTACCGCGTCAAGGATCCTGCGCAGTTTTCCGGCAAGAGGCTTGTGATCGCCGGCGGCGGCGACTCTGCGCTCGACTGGGCGCTTGACTTCGTCGGCAAGGCTGAAAGCGTCGTACTGGTTCACCGCCGTGACGGCTTCCGCGCTGCGCCCGCCTCGGTGGCGAAAATGAAGGCGTATTGCGAGCAGCACGCGATGCAGCTGCTGGTCGGTCAGATCAGCGGTTTCGAGGAAGATAGCGGCCGCATCACCGAGGTGCGCGTCACCTCGCCCGACAGCGTGACGCGGCGGGTGCCGCTCGATCACCTGCTGGTGTTCTTCGGGCTATCGCCGAAGCTCGGCCCGATTGCCGAATGGGGACTCGATCTGGAACGCAGGCAGGTGCGCGTCGACACCGAAAAATTCGAAACCAATGTTCCCGGCATTTTCGCGGTCGGCGACATCAACAGCTATCCGGGCAAGAAGAAGCTGATTCTGTCGGGCTTTCACGAAGCCGCACTCGCCGCCTTCGGCGCCACGCGTTACGTGTTTCCCGATCGCAAAGTGCACCTGCAGTACACGACGACGAGCCCGAAGCTGCACAAGATTCTGGGCGTCGAATCGCCGACGTTCGATTAACTTCGCTTTGACGACTGCGGCTTCCGCATGAAGCCCAGCACTTCCGGCACGCGCGCTGACTTGATGCGCTCGATCCGCACGTGATTCTCATGGTTCACGTGCAGCCCTTCGGTTTTCAATTCGGCGTCCACTTCACCCGCGTTCCACGCCGCGAGCGCCTTGTCATCCAGCACGTCGCCGTCTTCATCGACGATGCGATCCGCAAACGCCAGCGTGTCACGATCATCCAGCACGCCCGGTCCTAGCTCGGTTTCAAAATAAAGCCTGCCATTTTCATCGGCGAACACCTGCCGCAATTCACGTGGATGGGTGCCGGTGTGCGTTGCGAGCCGTTTGAATTCATCAAGCCGGTAGATCCAGGGCGCGATCTCCAGCGATACGTACACCCGCTGCGGCCCATTTTGGAAGAACCAATTGCCGCAGCCGTCGTTCATGTAGTTGCGGCCGATGAATTCGTTGATCGCTTCGTTGTCGACCGGGTCATCCTTGATGCGCCAGTGACCGCGCCCGTTCAGCGAAAGCCAGCCGAACACAGCAGGTACGTTGGGCCATTTGGCGATTGCTGCCTTCACAATGTCATCCATGCGACCTCCTTTTCAGAGCCAGAACATTTCTAGCGTAGCGGGTTACGTGCCCGGATACCTAGGTCATTGATGATTCACGCTGGGCAAAAAACCCGTGCAGCCGTTCCGCAACGAAGTCGATGCGGCCGGGCCAGGGCCCGCGCGCGAAGCCGATATGACCGCCCTCGGCCGGCTGTTCGAGTTCGACCGCATGTGACACCTGGTTCGGCTGCGGCAAACTGGCCGGCGGGACGAATGGATCGTTGCGTGCATTGAGCACCAGGTACGGGATGCGCACCGCTTGCAGCCACGGTTTACCGGACGCTCTGTGCCAGTAGTCTTCAGTGTCGCGAAAACCGTGGATCGGCGCGGTGTACTCGTTGTCGAACTCGTACAGATTGCGGCTGGCGCGCAGCCTGTGCGTGTATTCACCATCACGCGCGATAGCGGGAAACCGCTGCAGCTTTGCCAGCGCCTTGCTCTTGAGTGTGGCCAGGAACATGCGCGTGTAGATCATGTTGACGCCACGCCCCAACGCTGCACCGCCCGCGGCCAGATCGAGCGGTGATCCGATCGATGCAGCGGCCGTGACAAACGATGCACTTTGCTCGCGCTCACCCGCCCATTTTGCCAGCATGTTGCCGCCGAGCGAGATGCCGACGGCATATAGCGGCCCCGCGGGCCAGCGCGCGTGCGCCGCACGCAGGATCCAGTCGCCTTCGTCTGAATCTCCCGAGTGATAGGCGCGCGCCAGGCGATTAGCCTCACCGGAGCAGCCGCGAAAATGCACTACCAGTCCGCGCCAGCCGCGATCGGCGAACCAGCGCATCGTCGAGCGCGCGTAGTGGCTTTGCGAGTCGCCTTCCAGCCCGTGAAACAGCGCCAGCACCGGGGCATCGCGCGCGGCCGGCTCCGGCGACGCAAAATCGACGTCGATAAAGTCGCCATCGAGCGTGTCCCAGCGCTCGCGCCGATACTGAACTTCCGGCAGCCGCATCAAGCGCGCCGGGACGATTGTCTGCAAGTGCCCACCGGGCAGCCAGCGCGGAGCGACGTAGGAGCTAGGCAGCAGCGGCACCTGGCCTGTCCGCCCATGCCTGCAGCACTCGGTGTGCGATGGCGCGCATATCGGCGGCCGGCAGGTGAATGACGTTGCTAACGTCACCCGGCAACTCACGGCCAACGAAGACGAAGCAAACCAGGCCGCGCTCCCGATGGCTAATGCAGCACTCCGTGCGATTTTCTCGTTTCGCTGTCGTCGCTCATTTCGCCGTCCGGTGCTGCGGACGCGTGATGCAGCACCATTTTCCAGCCCCCCGGCGTCTTCACGTACACGTTGGTCGCCAGCACGCGCACCACCTGCTGCTTGGTGCCTTCGCCGACGACCACTTCCTCGATCACGTTGTGCAGCGCCACGGTAGGCGTCTCCAGCGATTTGACGAGTGTGCAGCGCGCGTGCACGGGGCCATTGCCGAGGATCGCCGCCCAGGACGACCGGACGGCGGCGTAACCGGTCAGCCGCGGACCGCCTGGATGGATGCAGACGACGTCATCGTCTTCGAGCCAGAGCTCGTTGACCGCCTCGCTATCGGCAGCGTCGAGCGCCTCGTAGAACGCCTGCTCGCATTCTTCGGGCGACGACAACAGAACGGGCTTCGCGAGTCGCATCAGAGCACTGATAGTCGCGATCAGTGATCGTTGACGACTTCACCGGCCTTGAGCAGGTACACCGTGCCGCAATACGGACACATCGCCCGGCCAGTGGTCGTGACGTCGAGAAAAACGCGTGGGTGATGATTCCACACCGGCATCGCCGGGTTGGGGCAAAACGCCGGCAGATCACTCGACCGCAACTGGACGATCGGATCTTCTTGGGTCGCGCTCATTGGGACTGCTTTCCTGAACTGGAGTAAGCCATTGTTTGTATTTTGATGCGCGGCCGTTGACCACGTCGAAGAACAGGCTCTGGATCTTTTCCGTGATCGGCCCGCGCTGGCCGGCGCCCAGTACACGGCCGTCGAGCTCGCGAATCGGCGTGATCTCGGCAGCGGTGCCGGTGAAAAACGCTTCGTCGGCCAGGTACACATCGTCGCGCGTCATCGGCTTCATGGTCACCGGATACCCGAGGTCCTGTGCCAATGTGAGCACCGTTGCGCGGGTGATGCCGGTCAGGCCCGACACCATCTGCGGCTCGAACACCTGGCCGTCCTTGACGATGAAGAGATTCTCGCCGGCGCCTTCAGCGACGAACCCCTGCGTATCGAGCAGGAGCGCTTCGTCGTAGCCATCATTGGTGGCTTCCATGTTGGCAAGAATCGAATTGACGTAGTGCCCGGCGGTCTTGCTGCGCACCATCGACACGTTGATATGGTGCCGCTGAAACGATGAGGTCTTGACTCTGATGCCCTTGACCAGTCCTTCTTCGCCGAGATACGCGCCCCACGGCCACGCCGCGATCGCCACGTGCACGCTGGCGCCCTTGGGGCTGACACCCATTTTTTCGGAACCGTAGAACGCCAGCGGCCGCAGGTAACACGAGTCGAGCTCGTTGGCGCGCACCACTTCGCGCTGCGCCTCGAAAATCTCCTCGCGCGAGAATGGAATCTGCATCATGAAAATCTTGGCGGAGTTGAACAGCCTCTCGGTATGTTCCTTCAGGCGGAAGAGCGCGGGCCCGGCGGGCGTGCTGTATGCGCGTACCCCTTCAAATACGGCGAGCCCGTAATGCAGCGAATGCGTCAGAACGTGCGTGGTCGCATCGCGCCATTGCACGAGCTTGCCGTCGTACCAGATGAGGCCATCGCGGTCGGACATCGACATCGTTTTCTCCCAGAAGGGTGAAGCGCAGGCATTCTAGCGAACGAGCGCTTTCTATAATCCGTGGATGAATGCCCTGTTCGGCTCGCGTTTGGAGCTCACGCGAGAAAGACGCGATGCATTCACCGGCGGGCTGCGCGCGGTCGCACCGGTGACTCTTGCCACCGGCACCTGGGGACTGGTGACCGGCGTTGCGATGGTCAAGGTCGGCTTGACCACGGCGCAAGCGATCGGCATGAGCCTTCTGGTGTTTGCCGGGTCGGCACAACTGGCGTCGCTGCCGCTGATTGCCGCCGCAGCTCCGATCTGGGTCGTGTTGTTGACGGCGCTGGTCGTCAATCTCAGGTTCGTGATTTTTTCCGCGGGACTGCAGCCGTTTTTTCGGCGCTTCTCGATGCGCAAACGATTGCTGCTGGGCTACATCACCAGCGATGTCGGCTTCGCGATATTCCTGTCTCGCTTTGCCAGTACACCAGACGATGAGCGCGGAACGCCCGAGCAGGTCTGGTTCTTCCTCGGTATGGCGGCCGGGAACTGGATCGCGTGGCAGTCAATGTCGATCATCGGCATCCTGCTCGCCGCGCAGGTACCGGGTGACTGGGGACTGGAATTTGCATCGATCCTGGCGCTGATCGCGCTGACGATGCCGATGATTTCCGGCAAGCCGGCGCTGATCGGCGCGATCACTGCGGGCGTTATCGCAGTGGTCGCCGCCGGCCTGCCGCTGCGACTCGGCCTGCTGGTCGCCGTGGTTGCCGGCATCGTCGCTGCGATGAGTGCGGAGATCATGCTCGAGAAGTCGCGAGCCAGGGTGTGAACACGCTCGAAATCTGGGTCGTCATCGTCGGCCTGACGCTGGTCACGGTGCTGACGCGCTCGAGCTTTCTGCTGCTCGGCGATCGTTTCCCACTGCCGGAAAGAGCACAACACGCGCTGCGCTACGCGCCCGTTTGCGCGCTGATCGCGCTCATCACGCCCGAGCTGTTCATCACGCAGGGGGCACTGGACCTGTCGATCGTCAATCCGAAACTGATTGCCGGCGTTGCGGCCGCCGCGGCCACGCTGCTGATGCGCAGCATGATCGCTGCGATCGTAATCGGCATGCTCGTGTTTACCGGTCTGCGACTGCTCATGTAATGTTGTCAATCGAATACGGCGTGCCAGAGCTGCGTCACTGCGGCCACTTCCGGCTCGACTTCCTGCACCGGCATGCGCGCGCGCTCGGCGCCGTTCAGGCGCAACCGATGCTGGAGCCGGCGGAACGTACGGTAGGCATCTGCGACAACGCGGGCCAAAGGCTCATCGATCAATCGCAGCTCGCCCGCCACCTGCAGCAACGCGATGTTGCCGGCGTTGAGCAGCAGCTGGTGATGTCCCCGTGCGTATCGAAGCACCAGGTACTGAACGATGAACTCGATGTCCACCATGCCGCCGCGATCGTGCTTGACATCGAACAGCGTGGTCGGGTTCGGATGACCTTCGAGCATGCGGGTGCGCATCGCCAGCACGTCGGTGCGCAACTGGTCGCCGTGTCTCGGCAGCATCAGCACGTGGCGCCGTTCGGCTTCGAAGCGTTCGCCGATGGACGCGTCGCCGGCCGAAAAGCGCGCGCGCGTGAGCGCCTGATGTTCCCACGGCCAGGCCCCCTGTGCGCCGCCTTCATTGCGCTGATAGCGGGAGAAGGCATCGAACGGCGAGACCATCAGGCCGGCGTTTCCGTCCGGCCGCAAGCGCAGATCGACCTCGAACAGTTTGCCGGACGATGTCTGCGTGCTAAGCCAGGTCACCAATCGACGTGCCAGCATCGCATAGGTTTCGGGCGCCGCCGCATCGTCATCGTCGTACAGAAAAATCAGATCAAGATCGGATTCGTACCCGAGCTCCTTGCCGCCGAGCTTGCCGTAGCCGATGACTGCAAAGCGCGGTAACGCGCGATGCCGTCGCGACAACGCAGGCCACACCGCTTCAAGCGCGAGGGTGAGCGTCGAATCGGCCAGCGCGGACAAATGGTCGGCGAGCCGCTCGACGGTCAAGCGGCCGTCGAGATCGGCGACCAGCAGGCGGAAAACCTGCGCGTGATGCGCATCGCGCAACAGATTCATCTGTTGCTCCTGATCATCGTGCGCTTCGGCGAGCTGCTGCCGAACCGTCGCTGACCACGCCGGCCAATCGGGTTCATGCTCGATGGATCGCTCGTCGAGCAGCTCATCGAGCAGGATCGGATGGCGCACCAGATAGTCGGTCGCCCAGCGGCTTGCCGCCAGCATTCTCATCACACGGTCGAACGCACGCGGAAATTGATTGAGCAGCGCGACGTAGGTGTTGCGTCCCGCAATGACGTCGGCCAGCTGCGCGAATCGCGAGAAGTGCTCATCAGGCCCGATGTCGTGCGCGGCTCCGGACGTATGCGAAGGGTCGATCGCGGCCTGCACCGCGCGCCGCAGCAGCCGCTGCAC
>JBGSWY010000003.1:0-2812 GCA_041751715.1 Burkholderiaceae bacterium | reverse complement strand
AGTTTCTACTACGCGCTGACCGGCGCGATCTACCTGGATGCCGATAACTTCTGGCTGACCGCAGATCAGCGTGACGTGATCAACGAAGCGCCGGACTTCCGCTCCGATTTCGATCGCGACCTGATGTATTCCGGCGTCTGGCGCTACACGGCGAGTAACGAGAACATATTTTTGCCGTTTCCGGCGATCTCCAGAATCTCACGCGATCTTCCGTATCTGCTGCGCGAAGCCGGCTGGCTCATTTACCACGAGCTGGCGCATGCGTCGGACTTCATGCCGGTGGCGGCGCGCGCGTCGCTGAACAGCACACTGTCGGCCTGGGGCAACATCTCGCCCCGCTTCCAGGCTAACCAGCTGCCGTCCGATCAGATGTCGGCCGGCTTTCCGCTGCAGTCCGCGCAGCTGCGCGGCCTGGCGGAGGTCAAGTTCTTCGGCGCCACGGCGGACGCCACACAACGCGCTTACACCCCGGGCGACGTGACAAGTTTTTTCGCGCCGGATTTCGCAACCGACGAGTACAACTACTCGACCACGCGCGAAGATATCGCGATGACGTTCGAGGAATTCATGATGGTGCGCAATCACACGTGGCGGCGTGACGTTGCGATCACCGACAAGATCGGGCCGAGCACGACCAGCGGAAATCTGATCGTGCGCTGGGGCCAGCGTGGCCGCATCGGCGAAGCGACGATCAAGCCGCGCGCGCGCTTTGCAGTCGAGCAGCTCGCGCCGTGGGTTGATCCGATCGAGGTCGACAACCTGCCGGCGCCGATCGCGATGCGAGCTGGCGACAGCTGGGGCAACAATGCGATCCTTCCCGCGCCGCCGGAGGGCATGGCCGGTGCGCTTGCGCTACGCACACCGCGGGTTTTTGCAGCCGATCGAGCATTGCTGGCACGCGCGATGTCCGGTAATCGCGGCGGTCACTGGACGCCGACCGATCGCTGGCTGCAGCGGGGCGCGCGGTGATCTCATTGATGAAATCTCTGGCGTCCGCGCTCGCCGCACTGTTGCTGCTACTGGGCAACGCGGTTCACGCGCAGCCTGATCGCGGACTGTTCTGGAAAGTCGAGAAAGACGGCAGGACCAGCTACCTGCTCGGCACTGTGCATGCATGGAAGCACCAATGGCTGCCACTCAACCCGGTCATTGAGAACGCGTTTGCCGGTTCGAAAACGCTCGCGGTCGAGGCCGATATTGCCCGGATGGATATGGGAGCCGCCTTGCAGCAGATGATGCTGCGGGGGACTGAAACGCTCGAAGGCCGTCTCGGTAGATCTCTGTATGAACGAACCCGGGCAGAAACCGCGAAGCTGGGCATTCCGGAAACGGCCGTCAACAAGTTCAAACCCTGGGGCGTGATGATGCTTCTGGCGGCAACGCAGATGCAACAGCTGGGTTACACGCCGGAGGCCGGTATCGACGCGTATTTCACGCAGAAAGCCAGGGCGACCAACAAATCAGTCGTCGAGCTCGAATCGGCCGGGCAACAGCTGGCATTGCTGGACAGCTTCAGCGCGGTATTGCAGGCGGCGCTGCTGGAGGAGTTCCTGACGACCATCGAGCGTACGCCGCAAGTCGTTGACGGTGTGATCAGCGCCTGGAAGAGAGGCGATCCCGGAGCGCTGCTGACGCTGAGCCAGAAGGGCTTCAACGATTCCGGGATCGAGCGCGAGTTCGAAGACAAGTTCCTGTATCAGCGTGATGTCGCGATGACGCGCAAGATCGATGAGCTGCTGCGCCAGCCCGGCCCTCACTTCATCGCCGTCGGATCGCTGCACCTGGTTGGACCGAGGAGCATTGTCGAGCAGCTGAAAGCCAGGGGCTACAAGGTCGAACAGATTTGATCAGGTCCTGCGCACGCTAGAAAGCTTGCTGCATAATCCGCGCCGGTTTCAGTGCGCTATTCCGGCGCGGATCGCATGACGACACTGATCGGCTTTATCGGGCTTTACCTGTTCGCATCACTCGGTATCGGCCTGTACGCCGCGACGCGGGTCAGGAATACGACCGATTATGCGTTGGCAGGGCGCTCGCTGCCGCTGTTCGTGATCATCGCCACCACGTTTGCAACGTGGTTCGGCTCCGAAACCGTGCTGGGCATTCCGTCAAAGTTCGTCGAAGGCGGATTCCGTAACACCGTCGAAGACCCGTTCGGTGCCGCACTGTGCCTGATCCTGGTCGGCATGTTCTTCGCGCGCAAGCTGTACAAGATGGACCTGCTCACCATCGGCGATTTTTATCGGCGCCGCTATGGGATGGGCGTCGAGATCTTCAGCTCGATTGTGATTCTCATTTCATACCTCGGCTGGGTCGCCGCGCAGATCACCGCACTCGGCCTGGTGTTCAATCTGCTGTCGGCCGGCGGCATCAGCGTCGTCGCCGGCATGACGCTCGGGACGGTGGTCGTGCTCGCCTACACGCTGTTCGGCGGCATGTGGTCGGTTGCACTGACCGATACGTTTCAGATGGTGATCATCGTCATCGGCCTGGCGTTGATTGCCGTGTTCGCGGCGGATCAGGCCGGTGGCGCCGGGCGCGTGATCGAGTACGCGCAGACACGCGAGATGTTCCGGTTCTTTCCCGACGGCGGCACACGCGAGTGGCTGTTCTGGACCGGCGCAGCGATCACGATCATGATCGGCTCGATTCCGCAGCAGGACGTGTTTCAGCGTGTGATGTCGGCGAAGGACGCCGATACGGCCGTGAAGGGGCCGATTATCGGTGGCCTCGCTTATCTCGTGTTTGCAATGGTGCCGATTTTCATCGGGCTGTCGGCGTTTCTGGTGATGCCGGAGGTTGCCAACGCGCT
>JBGSWY010000002.1:0-3869 GCA_041751715.1 Burkholderiaceae bacterium | reverse complement strand
GACCTACACGCCGTCCGGCGTGCAGCGAATCACGCAACTGCAAAGCCGCGAGGGCTATGCGTATCTGAAGCCGTAGCGAATTGATGAGCAGCACCGTGACCGTCCGGCCGAGCGGACATTCGTTCCAGATCGAGCCGGGCGAGACGGTGCTCGAGGCCGCGCTGCGCCAGAGCATCGGTCTTCCCTACGGCTGCAAGAACGGCGCGTGCGGCACCTGCCGCGGAAAACTGGTGGAAGGCGAGTTGGTGCATCGTGCGCACTCATCGTCGGCGCTGTCGACGGCGGACGAAGCGAAGGGTTTTGCGCTTTTCTGTTCCTCTTTTCCTCAGGGCGACATCGTTATCGAAGCGCGCGTGCTGACCGGTTTCGGCGATATCCCGATTCGCAAGATGCCGGCGCGCATTGCGAAGATCGATCGGCCGGCGCCCGATGTCGCGATCATTCACTTGCAGCTGCCGGCCAGCGAGCGCCTGCAGTTTCGCGCGGGCCAGTATCTGGACTTCATCCTGCCGGACGGCGCACGCCGCCAGTACTCGATCGCGAATGCGCCGCACTCCGACGAGCTGATTTCGCTACACGTCCGGCATACGCCGGGCGGGGTGTTCACCGATCGCCTGTTCGGCACGCTCGAGCCGCCGGTAAAAGAGCGCGACATTCTGCGTATCGAGGCGCCGCTCGGCACGTTCTTCCTGCGTGAAGACAGCGCCCGGCCGATCGTGCTGCTGGCCGGCGGTACCGGCTTCGCGCCGATCAAGGCGATCGCCGAGCACCTATTTCATCAACGCATCAACCACGAACAGGACGGAAAATCTTCGCGTGCGATTCACCTGTACTGGGGCGCTCGCAGCCGGCCCGATCTGTACATGGCGCAGTTGCCGGGAAAATGGGCGCGCGAGCAGCCGAACGTCCGCTATGTGCCTGTGCTGTCCGAGCCGCAGCCGGAAGATGTGTGGGACGGGCGCACCGGGTTCGTTCATCGCGCGGTGATGGATGACTTGCCGGACCTGTCGGCGTTTCAGGTCTATGCGTGCGGAGCGCCGGCGATGACGGATGCGGCGCGGCGCGACTTCGTTGGACAATGCGGGTTGCCGGACGAAGAGTTTTTTGCCGATGCGTTCACCACGCAGGCGGATCTGATCAGCGCATAGGAGACGGGATGGCAAGGCCGAGAGTTTTTATCGACGGCGAACACGGAACGACCGGACTCGAGATTCGCGACCGACTGATCGCGCGTGACGACATCGAGCTGGTCAGCCTCCCCGTGCAGCAGCGCAAGGACGCCGCGGCGAAGCTCGAAGTGATGAACGGCGTCGATCTTGTGCTCCTGTGCCTGCCCGACGACGCGGCGCGCGAAACGGTCGCGCTGGCCGGGCAGAGTGCGACGCGTTTCATAGACGCGAGCAGCGCACACCGCACCGCGCCGGGCTGGGTCTACGGTTTCCCCGAGCTGACTCGCACGCAGCGCACGACGATCGCGTCTGCGCAGCACGTTTCGAATCCCGGGTGTTATCCGACCGGTGCGATCGCCCTGCTGCGGCCGCTGCGCGAGCGCGAGATCGTTCCGCCCAGCACGCTGGCGACGATCAATGCCGTGTCCGGCTATTCGGGCGGAGGGCGCAGATTGATCGAGGCCTACGAAAGAAAGTACGAGCGAAATGAGGGCCGGCCGGCGCGGATGGTCATGTACGGGCTTAACCTCGCGCACAAGCATCTTCCCGAGATGCAGACGATGAGCCTGCTCGATCGGGCGCCGGTATTCGTGCCATCGGTCGGCGACTTCGTGCGCGGAATGCTGGTGTCGATCCCGCTGCACACCGGCCAGTTCCCCGGTCGCGTGACCGGCGAGTCGCTGCACGCTGCCTACGCCGAGCACTACGCGGACGAGAGGTTCATCACCGTGCGGCCGTTGAACGATGCGTCGGCGCTGCGTGACGGCGCCTACCTGGAGCCCGAGAATCTGAACGGCACGAATCGTCTGGAGGTGTTCGTCTTCGCCAACGATGCGCAGGAGCAGGCGCTGCTGGTTGCGCGCCTCGACAATCTCGGAAAAGGCGCCAGCGGCGCGGCCGTGCAGAACATGAATCTGATGTTCGGCCTGCGCGAAGACGCCGGCCTGGACGACGTGCGAACGTAGCGGAACACGGGCAACCATGGCGCTCGCGGTTGATCATGTCACGACGTATCACTACCGCAAGCCGGTGCGCTTCGGCCAGCATCGGTTGATGTTCCGGCCGCGCGAGGGACATGACGTGCAGGTGATAGAGGCGGGGGTCGATGTCAACGTGCCGTCGCGCATCGACTGGATGCTGGATACGCAATCGAATTCTGTGACACTGGTAACGCCGCAGGCCGAGACGGCTGAACTGAAACTGGAATGCCGCTTCAAGATCGAGCAGCATCGCGTCAATAGCGCGCAGGACTTGCCGCTTGCTCCGCACGCCCAGCGCTGGCCGTTCGACTACAGCGCCGAGGAACGGCGCGATCTGAGCGCGATGCTGGAGCCGCACTATCCCGATCCCGCAGGGCGGCTGTTCGAGTGGATGCGCCCGTTTCTCCTGCAGGCTGCGCGGCCCGACACCAAGGAGTTGCTGATGTCGATGGCCGAAGCGATCAAGAGCGGGCTCAAATACGAAGTGCGCGACGAAGAGGGAACGCAGACGCCCGATGAAACGCTGACTCGCGGCTCCGGCAGTTGTCGCGATTACTCGCTGCTGATGATCGAAGCGGTGCGCAGGCTCGGGATGGCAGGGCGGTTTGTTTCAGGGTACTTGTATGACCCCGCGCTGGATACGGGCGCGGACGGAGGTGTCGTGGGTGCCGGTGCCACGCATGCATGGCTCGATGTGTACCTGCCCGGTGCTGGCTGGGTTCCCTTCGACCCCACCAACGCCGTCTTCCGGGCAACCAACCTGATTCGCGTTGCCTTTGCGCGCGATCCGAAGCTGGCTGCGCCGTTGACCGGCAGCTGGTTCGGAGATCCTTCGGACTACGTCGGGATGGATGTGAAGGTTTCGGTGCATCGGGTTTGATTCCGCCGGCTCGGCAGACAGCGGCGTTTCAGCAAAAACCGTTGCAAAGGCACGGCTGTTTCGGCCCCAGCAGATCGGTGCCTGCCCTATAAGAAGTCCATGATTCCCGAGCGGTTGAAGCCCTGGTTGGTTGGCCTGGTGATGGCGGGCTGTGCCGGATACTTTCTGCACGACCGTGCCGCGGACCGGCGGGTTGCCAACAACGGCCCTGTTGCCGAGCAGCCGGTTCAATCGAGCGCGAACATGCCCGCGATGCAGCGCGCGGGCTACGTCATCGAGCCGGTCGCGGCTTACGATGTGCGCGCACGAGTGCTATCGATCGAACGCTACCGAATCGGCCGCGAGGCTGATCTTTCGCCGGTCGATTTCGCGCTGGGATGGGGCCCGATGTCGGACGCCGCCGTGCTCGATCGATTGAAGATCAGCCAGAGCAACCGCTGGTATTTCTTTCGCTGGGACGGCTCGCCGCCCGTTGATCCGTCGGTGATGGCGAAAACTTCCGCAAATACCCATCTGGTGCCGGCCGATGACACCATCAAGGATCGTCTGCTCGCTGTTCGTGAGGGCACTGTCGTCCGGCTCAGCGGCTACCTGATCAATGTGCGGCACGCGGATGGATGGACATGGCGCTCATCGTTGACGCGCGACGACTCGGGAGCAAGCTCGTGCGAACTGATGTGGGTCACTGACGCGCAGGTGGAGCAATAGCGCGCGCGGGGAATCACCGTCCGATCAGCGGAAGCCGCACGACGACCCGCGTGCCGCCGCTGTCCGCCGCGCCGATTTCCAGCTTTCCCGCGTGCCGCTCGACGATGCGCGCGACTATCGGCAGGCAGATCG
>JBGSWY010000001.1:0-4501 GCA_041751715.1 Burkholderiaceae bacterium | reverse complement strand
GAATCGCGGCCGGTGTAGACCTTCTCGAAATACTCGTTCAGCTCCGGATAACCCCACAGCAGTCGCAAGGTCTGAATCACTGCCGGATGCTGCCGTTCCAGGACCGAGAGCTGGCTGGTTGCTGCCGGTGCCGCGGGTAATACGCTCGACTTCGCACTCGGCGCCGGACAGCCTTCCAGGTTCGGGTCGACCGATACAACGAAGCTGTTGAAACGGGAGGTCGTGGTTCTCATCGCTCCGAAGGCTAAGGCTAATCCGTCCGGATGACAAAACCAAACCGACGATCGGTCGGTTGACCGGCGCAACGCGTTCGCTACTCGCGGAAGTTCTCGAACGTCAGCGGCACCTCGGTAATCTGGCTGCGCAACAGTGCAATGCATTCCTGCAGCGTATCTTTCTTGGCACTGGCGACACGCACTGCATCGCCCTGAATGCTGGCGGTCATTTTGTGTTTGCTCTCCTTGATCAGCGCGACGATTTTCTTGGCCAGCGTCTGCTCGATGCCGTTCCGGATCTTGATCGGCTGCTTCAGCTTGTCGCCGGAGACCTTCTCCGGCTTCTCATATTCAAGCAGCCTCGAGTCGACTCCGCGCTTGGCCATTTTCCCTGCCAGAACTTCGCGCACCTGGCCGAGCTTGAATTCGTCATCCGCATAAGCGGTCAGTTCGAATTCCTTTTGCTCGAAGCGCGCATCAGAGCCCTTGAAGTCGAACCGATTGGTGATTTCCTTGTTGGCCTGATCGATCGCATTGCGAACCTCGACCATGTTGGGCTTGCAGACGGCGTCGAACGACGGCATGGCGGCTCCCGATGAGAACGTCAGTGTATCGGCCTCTACACTCGCGGCATGCGAGGGCGTGCCAAGGATTTGATTCAGCGCAACGTTTCATTGCGGCCATTCAACACGTTCGGCGTCGAGGCGCGCGCCGGATGGTTCGCGCGCATCCGTTCGTTGGACGATTTGCAGCAGGTACTCGCCGACCCGCGTGTTGTTGACCTGCCGCACCTGGTGCTGGGGGGCGGCAGCAACGTCCTTTTTACGCGCAACTTCGACGGCTGCGTACTGAAGATCGAGATTCCGGGCGTGCATCGGGATGATGACGGCCCGCACTGGCGCGTCCGTGTAGGCGCCGGCGAAAACTGGCACGCGCTGGTCGAACGTTTGATCAACGAGGATGTGCATGGCCTGGAAAACCTGGCGCTGATTCCAGGCTCGGTCGGTGCGGCGCCGATCCAGAATATCGGCGCGTATGGCGTTGAGCTGGCAGAGCGGTTTCATTCGCTGGAAATCTGGGACGTGTCGGCCGGCAGATCGCGAACGCTGACTGCCGAGGACTGCAAGTTCAGCTATCGCGACAGTGTCTTCAAACACGAGACGGTGACGCGGCTGATCACCAACGTGACATTCGCGCTGCCAAAGCGATGGACTGCGGTGACCGGTTATGCAGATGTCGAGAATGAACTGCGCCAGCGAAGCGTTACCACCCAGCCACGGCCGCGCGATATCTTCGACGCGGTCGTCGCCATTCGCCGGCGCAAGTTGCCCGACCCGGCATTGATCGGCAATGCCGGCAGCTTCTTCAAGAATCCGGTCGTTTCGCAGCAGCGCCGCATGGAGTTGATCGATCGACATCCGTCGCTGGTGAGCTACGACATCGGCGGCGGCAGATACAAGCTCGCCGCCGGCTGGCTGATCGACACCTGCGGATTGAAGGGTGCGGTACGCGGGCGCGCGGCAGTATATGAAAAACAGGCGCTGGTGCTGGTGAATCGGGGCGGCGCGACAGGTGCACAGATACTCGCTCTCGCGCGTGAAGTGCAGGATGCCGTGCAGAATCGGTTCGGCGTTCAACTGGAACCCGAACCGCGAATCCTCTAAAAAAAACGGCCCGCGTGCGCGGGCCGAAGTCATTTACAAGCGGTGTCTCAAAGTGCCGGTCGGAGAGCTCGCTTGCGGAGGAGAACGCGTAGAGCACTGGCACCACAGACGACCAGACTATAACCAGCGGTTGCGGTTTGCGCATTCATCCGAACGGCCAATGCAAGCGGGTTACCGACGATCGGTCGATTCGAGCAGTGCTGCAACGACCGCATCTAGGTCTTCGAAGCCGGTGACTTCGGCAGCGGCCGGACCGATGCCAGGCATGCGTTTGAACCGATTAAGCCAGAGTGGTCGTATCCCCGCAGCGACCGCGCCGCAGACATCAACGTCCCAATTGTCGCCGACATGCACGCAGCTTTCTGCTGCGATGCCGAGCTTGCCGAGTGCAAGCAGGAAAAGCTGCGGATCGGGCTTTGCGATCTTGTGATCGCCCGAGACGATGATTTCAGCGAAGTAATCGAACAGCCCGCGGCGCCGAAGTTTTGCTTCCTGCTCGGCACGAGTGTTGTTGCTGACGATCGCGAGCGCAATGCCGTGCGCGCTCAGATGGCCGAGAAGGGCTTCGGCGCCGGGAACGGTGCGCTCCGCCGCCTGGTAAGCGCGCAGGTGCGCGACTGCAAGCTCTTCCGCTCTTTCGCAACTGCAGCCAAAAGCGCGCAACAGTTCGCGATATCGCTCGACTCTTGCTTGTTCGAATGTCAGGTGGCCGGCGACCGCCTGTGGATGAAAGCGCTCGAGCAGCGCCTGGCTGTGTCTGACGATATCGTCGAAGGGAACATGCGATAGTGCGCGCTCAAGCGCTACTGCGGCACGGGTTGCCGCCAGCGTGGCATGCGTGTGATCGACAAGCGTGTCGTCGAGATCAAACAGGACCGCGCGAACCGGCACGACTAGCGGTGGTCGCTGTCATCGGTGAGACGCGCCAGCGCGGAGCCGGTTGCCAGCAAGCCTGCCCGCGCGTAACCAGCGAGTTTCTGGCGCGTATCTTCTATGTCAAGGTTGCGCATCGTCAGCTGCCCGATCCGATCGGCCGGCGTGAAGGTCGAGTCGCCTTTCTCCATCGTCAACCGTTCCGGCTGGTAGGTGAGATTGGGCGATTGCGTGTCGAGGATCGAATAGTCGTTGCCGCGACGCAGCTCGACGGTGACCTCGCCGGTCACAGCCCGTGCCACCCAACGCTGCGCGCTCTCGCGCAGCATGATTGCCTGCGGGTCGAACCATCGTCCCTGGTAAAGCAGTCGACCCAGCCGGCGTCCGCCGTCCCGGTACTGCTCGATCGTGTCTTCGTTATGGATGCCGGTGATCAGGCGTTCGTAGGCGATGTGAAGCAATGCCAGCCCGGGCGCCTCATAGATGCCGCGGCTTTTCGCTTCGATGATGCGATTCTCGATCTGGTCGCTCATTCCCAGGCCATGGCGGCCTCCGACGCGGTTGGCTTCGAGCATCAGCTCAACCGGATTGGCGAATTCAACACCGTTCAATGCCACCGGCTGGCCCTGATCGAAACGAATGCTCACCTCCTCGCGGGCGACAGCAACTGAATCGCGCCAGAACGCCACCCCCATGATCGGTTCGACGATGCGGACGTTGCTCGAAAGATGTTCGAGATCCTTGGCTTCGTGCGTCGCGCCCAGCATGTTCGAGTCGGTCGAATAAGCCTTGTCGTCCGACATCTTGTAGGCGTGGCCGCGCGCGCGCATGTACTCGGACAATTCTGCGCGCCCTCCCAATTCGTCGATGAACGCCTGGTCGAGCCAGGGTTTGTAAATCTTCAGCGCGGGGTTGGCGAGCAGGCCGTACCGGTAGAAACGCTCGATATCGTTGCCCTTGTAGGTGCTGCCGTCACCCCAGACGTTGACCTCGTCCTCCTTCATGGCGGCGACCAGCAAAGTGCCGGTTACTGCGCGTCCGAGTGGCGTCGTGTTGAAGTATGTGAGTCCCGCCGTGCTGATGTGAAACGCGCCGCATTGCAATGCTGCGATACCTTCGGCGACCAACTGCGATCGGCAATCGATCAGCCGTGCTTTCTCGGCGCCGTATTCGAGTGCGCGACGCGGGATGTCTTCGTAGTCCGGTTCATCGGGCTGCCCGAGATGCGCGGTGTACGCATAGGGGATCGCCCCTTTGTCCCGCATCCAAAGCAACGCAGCACTGGTGTCGAGTCCGCCGGAGAACGCGATGCCCACCTTGTCTCCGGTTGGAAGGTGCTGCAGGATGGTGGCCATGGTTTTCAGGGAGCGTCATGTGCGAACAAGCGACGCATGATATCGGGCGTCAAACTGCTGTCACGATGAGCGCGCGTTGTATGCCTGCTACTGAACAGTTCTGCCGAGCAGCAGATATTCCATCAAAGCCTTTTGCACGTGCATCCGGTTCTCAGCTTCGTCCCACACGAGGGATTGCGGGCCGTCGATCACCTCTGCCGTCACTTCTTCGCCGCGATGCGCCGGCAGACAGTGCATGAACACGGCGTCGCGTGCGGCAGCCCGCATCATGTCGGCATCGACGCTCCAGTCGGCGAATGCCTTTAAGCGTGCCTCGTTCTCGGCTTCGTAGCCCATGCTCGTCCACACGTCCGTCGTGACCAGATCGGCGTCGCGCGCGGCGTCCATCGGATCG